>NZ_JBHYIG010000242.1:0-5661 GCF_042740015.1 Streptomyces sp. NPDC059037 | reverse complement strand
TGAGCTCAAGACCGCCGCTCCGCGGCGGATCTTTCCCGCCCACCCACCCGATTGCCCCGCAGCGGCCCCAGCCTGTCGACGCGCCGTCGTCGGCCGCGCCGCCGTACCGCCGCTTCGCGGCGAGTTTCCCGCCCACCCACCCGATTGCCCCGAAGTTGCCCGCCCACCCCGTCAGTACGTCTTCCACCCCGTCAGCAGGTCTTCCAGCCCGGCCGCAGGCATTTCAGCCCGTCCGGCGTTTGAGGACGAACTCGGCGGAGCCGGTGATCTGCGGCCACCTCGCGGCCGGCGCAGCCGGAAAGTTTCGGGAAGGGGCGGGGTTGGGGAAAGAGAAGGTCCCGAACCCGCACCCGGGCATCAAACGGGCACCCCCACCCCACCGAACGGGCACCCCTCCCGCCCGGACCGCAGGCCACCGCCCCGGCAAACGGGCAGACACGGGCACCATCGCCCCGGCTCCGAGCCTGTTCACACACCGCCCCCCGCTGTAGAACTTCCCCACAGGGCCCGAACGGGCATCCGGCGAGGAAGGAGGCGGCGGTCATGACCGCAGAAGAACGTCAGCGGAAGATCGTCCGAGCGGCGCGGAACTCCGGTTCCGTGGACGTCACCGCACTCGCCGCCGAACTCGGCGTCGCCAAGGAGACCGTACGCCGCGACCTCCGCGCCCTGGAGGACCACGGCCTGGTCCGCCGCACCCACGGCGGCGCCTACCCCGTGGAAAGCGCCGGTTTCGAGACGACGCTCGCCTTCCGCACCACCATGCACGTCCCGGAGAAGCGAAGGATCGCCACCGCCGCCGCCGACCTCCTCGGCGACGCCGAGACCGTCTTCGTCGACGAGGGCTTCACCCCGCAGCTGATCGCCGAGGCACTGCCCGAGGCCACCAAGGGCCGCGCCCTGACCGTGGTCACGGCGTCCCTCGCGACCGCCGGCGCCCTCGCCGAGGCCGAGAACATGTCCGTGCTGCTCCTCGGCGGCCGGGTCCGTCCGGGCACACTCGCGACCGTCGACCACTGGACCACCCGGATGCTCGCCGGATTCGTGATCGACCTGGCGTACATCGGGGCCAACGGCATCTCCCGCGAGCACGGTCTGACGACGCCCGACCCGGCCGTCAGCGAAGTGAAGGCCCAGGCGATCCGGGCGTCACGGCGCACCGTGTTCGCGGGCGTGCACACCAAGTTCGGGGCGACGAGCTTCTGCCGGTTCGCGCACGTCGGCGACCTGGAGGCCATCGTCACCAGCACCCAGCTGCCCGCGTCCGAGGCACACCGCTACTCCCTCCAGGGGCCGCAGGTCATCCGGGTCTGACGACACCCGCCGCATCCCCCTCCCCCTCCCCGCCGCACCGGGCCTCCGCACGCCCGGAAGCACCCCAACCGCACCCCCACCACACCCCGACGCACCCCATAAGTCCCCAAAAGTCCAGGAGCATTCATGCGAACCCAGAGCCGACGGAGGCCGCGCGCACTCGCCGCTGCCGCCGCAGGGACGCTGCTTGCCCCGCTGCTCTCCGGCTGCTGGGCCGGGGCGGGCGGGACCGGTTCAGGCGGCGACTCCATCAACGTACTGATGGTGAACAACCCGCAGATGGTCGAGCTGCAGAAGCTCACCGCCGCCCACTTCACCAAGGAGACGGGCATCAAGGTGAACTTCACGGTCCTGCCCGAGAACGACGTCCGCGACAAGATCAGCCAGGACTTCGCCAACCAGGCCGGGCAGTACGACGTCGCGACCCTCAGCAACTACGAGATACCGATCTACGCCCGCAACGGCTGGCTGCATGAAGTCGGTTCGTATACGCGCAAGGACAAGGCGTACGACCAGAAGGACATCCTGCCGCCCATGCGCCAGTCGCTCACCGGCGACGACGGGAAGCTCTACGGACAGCCCTTCTACGGAGAGTCGTCCTTCCTGATGTACCGGAAGGACGTGTTCAAGAAGGCCGGGCTCACCATGCCGAAGCACCCCACCTGGCAGCAGGTGGCGAAGCTCGCCGCCGACGTGGACGGCGCCGAGTCCGGCATGAAGGGCATCTGCCTGCGCGGGCTTCCCGGCTGGGGCGAGCTGATGGCGCCCTTGACGACCGTGGTGAACACCTTCGGAGGGACGTGGTTCGACAAGGGGTGGAAGGCCCGCCTCGACTCACCCGAGTTTGAGAAGGCAACTCGCTTCTACGTAGACCTCGTTCGCGAGCACGGCGAGTCCGGAGCCGCCCAGTCCGGCTATGCCGAGTGCCTGAACAACCTCACCCAGGGCAAGACCGCCATGTGGTACGACGCCACGGCCGCCGCGGGCTCCCTGGAGTCCGCCAAGTCCCCCGTCAAGGGCAAGATCGGCTACGTACCGGCGCCCGTGGAGAAGACCAAGAGCTCCGGGTGGCTCTACACCTGGGCCTGGGGCCTGCAGAAGGCCTCGCGCAACCCGGACAAGGCCTGGAAGTTCGTCTCCTGGGCGTCGAGCAAGGAGTACGAGCAGCTGGTCGGCGAGAAGATCGGCTGGTCCAACGTCCCCGCCGGTAAGCGCGCATCGACGTACGCCAACCCGGAGTACCGCAAGGAAGCCGCCGCCTTCCAGGACGTCACCCGCGCCGCCATCGAAGGTGCAAGGCCCCGCGACCCCGGCGTACAGCCCCGGCCCGCGCCCGGCATCCAGTTCGTCGGCATCCCCGAGTTCACCGACCTCGGCACGAAGGTCTCCCAGGAGATCAGTGCGGCCATCGCCGGGCGGCAGTCCGTCGACTCGGCCCTGAGGAAGTCACAGAAGCTCGCCGAGAAGATCGCCGAGGAGTACGAGGGACGATGACCGCCACCGCGAGCACCACCGCCGTCGCGCCCGCGCGCGTGAGCGCCGCCAAGCCACCGGGAAGGCTGCGCGCCTGGGCCACCAGGGCCCCGCTGCTTCCCGCCCTGATCTTCATGGTCGTGGTGACCCAGCTGCCGTTCGTGGCCACGCTGGTGATCTCCTTCTTCGACTGGAACGCCCTCTACCCCGACGCCCGCAGCTTCACCGGACTCGCCAACTACTCCGAGGTCCTCACCGACCCGGACCTGCGCAAGTCCGTCCTGACGACCATCGTGCTCACGGCCACCGTGGTGATCGCGAGCCTCGTCATCGGCCTCGCGCTCGCACTCCTCCTCGACCGGAAGTTCCGGGGCCGCGGCCTGGTGCGTACGTTGCTCATCGCGCCGTTCCTGCTCGTGCCGGTGGCCGCCGCGCTGCTGTGGAAGCACGTGCTCTACAACCCCGAGTACGGGCTCTTCAACGGCCTCCTGCACTGGGTGGGCGGTGACGGCGCCGCGCAGCCCGACTGGGTGTCCAACACCCCGCTGATCGCCATCGAGGCCTCCCTGATCTGGCAGTGGACGCCCTTCATGATGCTGATCCTGCTCGCCGGCCTGCAGAGCCGCGACACCGAACTCATCGAGGCCGCCCGCATGGACGGCGCGAGCAATTGGCAGGTGTTCCGGTACCTGACCCTGCCGCACCTGCGCCGCTACCTCGAACTGGGCGCCCTGCTCGGCTCGGTGTACATCGTGCAGAACTTCGACGCCGTCTTCACGATCACCTCGGGCGGCCTGGGCACCGCCAACCTGCCCTACACCGTCTACCAGAGCTTCTACCAGGCCCACGAGAACGGCCTGGCGTCCGCCGCCGGTGTCCTCGTCGTCATCGGCTCCATCATCATCGCGACCTTCGCGCTGCGGGTCGTCTCGTCCCTGTTCCGTGAGGAGGCGTCCCGCTGATGAGCAGCACGAACACCGCCGTGACGCGGGTCCGTACCGTCCGTACCTTCCGTACCTTCCGTACGAAGGGAGCGTCGGGGCTCGGCCTCGTCGCCTGGCTGGCCGGCATCCTGTTCTTCCTGCCGATCGCCTGGATGACCCTGACCTCCTTCCACTCGGAGGAGGACGCCGCGACCAACCCGCCCTCGGTCGCCGCCTCGCTCACCCTGGACGGCTACCGCGACTTCTTCGGCACGGGCGGCGGCGCGAGCCCCTGGCCCGCGCTGATCAACTCGACCGTGGCCTCGGTGGCCTCGACCCTCCTTGTGCTGCTCCTCGCACTGCCTGCCGCGTACGCGCTCTCCATCAGGCCGGTGAAGAAGTGGACGGACGTCCTGTTCTTCTTCCTCTCGACGAAGATGCTGCCGGTCGTGGCGGGCCTCCTGCCGATCTATCTCTTCGCCAAGAACGCCGAGATGCTCGACAACATCTGGCTGCTCGTCATCCTCTATACGTCGATGAACCTGCCGATCGCGGTCTGGATGATGCAGTCCTTCCTCGCCGAGGTCCCGGTCGCGATCATCGAGGCCGCGCAGATCGACGGGGCACGCCTGCCGACCATCCTCGCGCGCGTGGTGGCGCCCATCGCGCTGCCCGGGATCGCCGCGACGGCCCTGATCTGCTTCATCTTCAGCTGGAACGAACTGCTCTTCGCGCGGGTGCTCACCGGGGTCGTCGCCCAGACCGCGCCCGTCTTCCTGACCGGCTTCATCACCAGCCAGGGCCTGTTCCTGGCGAAGGTGTGCGCCGCGTCGCTCGTGATCTCCCTGCCGGTGCTCGCCGCGGGGTTCGCCGCCCAGGACAAGCTGGTCCAGGGCCTGTCGTTGGGAGCCGTGAAATGAAGGCCGCCGTCATCGAGTCCATCGGCAAGGCCGTGGTCGCCGAGGTCCCGGACCCGACACCCGGGCCGCGCCAGGTCGTCGTGGAGGTCGCCGCGTGCGGTCTGTGCGGGACCGATCTGCACATCCTCCAGGGCGAGTTCGCGCCCACGCTGCCCGTGGTGCCGGGGCACGAGTTCGCCGGGGAGGTGGTGGGGCTCGGCAGCGAGGTCACGGAACTCGCCGTCGGCGACCGGGTCGCCGTCGACCCGTCCCTCTACTGCTACGAGTGCCGCTACTGCCGCACCGGCCACAACAACCTCTGCGAGCGCTGGGCCGCGATCGGCGTCACCACGGCGGGCGGCGCCGCCCAGTACGCGGTCGCGCCTGTCGCCAACTGCGTACGCCTCCCCGAGCACGTCCGCACCCAGGACGCCGCGCTCATCGAGCCGCTGTCCTGCGCGGTGCGCGGCTACGACGTGCTGCGCGCCCAGCTGGGCGCGCATGTGCTGATCTACGGCTCGGGGACCATGGGCCTGATGATGCTGGAGCTCGCCAAGCGGACGGGCGCGGCGAGCGTGGAGGTCGTGGACCTCAACCCGGACCGCCTCGCCACGGCGCGGCAGCTGGGCGTCTCGGGCTCGGCCGCGAACGCGGACGATCTTGAGCGGCCGCAGGGCTGGGACATCGTCGTCGACGCGACGGGGAACGCGGGGGCGATCCAGGACGGGCTCGGGCGGGTCGCCAAGGCGGGGACGTTCCTGCAGTTCGGGGTGGCGGACTACGCGACGCGCGTGAGCATCGACCCGTACCGGATCTACAACCAGGAGATCACCATCACCGGGTCGATGGCGGTGCTTCACAGCTATGAGCGGGCGGCGGAGCTGTTCGCAGGCGGCGTCCTCGACCCGGACGTCTTCATCAGCGACCGGCTGCCGCTGGCGGCGTACCCCGACGCTCTGGAGCGGTTCGCCTCCGGCGTGGGCCGGAAGATCGTGGTGGTGCCGTAGCGGCCCCTGCTGCACCGACGCCGGACGGGCTGGAGCCTTCCAGCC
>NZ_JBHYIG010000241.1:0-15391 GCF_042740015.1 Streptomyces sp. NPDC059037 | reverse complement strand
ACACCGCTCTTGATTGTGTGTGTGGGGGGTTCTGTGTTTTTTTTAACGACTCTGTCTCTCTCCCCCTTCCCCCGCGGGCGGGGGGGTACCCCCCCCCCCCCGCGCCCCCGCGCTCGTCATGCCCGATCCGTCCTCAAGACCCCAGGCTCTGCTCGCCGTTCTCGCCGAAGTCCAGATCGGCCGCACGCTGGGCCACCTGGAGCCTGCGCTTGTCCAAACTCGGAGCGGGCTTGACCTCATGTCGCCGGGTCTGCTGTTCCTGCTCCTCCAGCTCCAGGTCGAGCTCCAGGTTCAGGTCGCGCTGCGCCTCACGGGCCGGAACCGGGGGAGCGAACGCCTCCTGCTCCTCGGCCCGGTGCAGAGCCCCAGCCACGCGCTCCCGGTAGAGGTTCTCCGTGGTGCCCTCGGTGCTCGCGCGCTCGGTCTGGTACTGCTCCTGTTCGGCGGCGATCTCCGCTTCGATCTGCTGCAGACGCGCGCTCATGCCGTCAGCGACCGGCGCTGCCTCAGGCACGGGCGCTCCGACGACCTGCTTGACCTCGGTGTCCAGGCCCAGCTCGTCCTCGGTGAACAGCGAGTTGATCGCGTCCGGACGCGCCTTCAGCCCGCGCGCATCGACCACAGCCTCAGCCCGTGGGACGCCGTCCTTGGAGTGGTCGGCGAAGTAGTCGGCGAGGTCGTAGCCGCTGGACTCGAGATCGATCTCCAAGCCCCCGATGTCGTGGATCTGGGTGAAGACCACGGCCGTATCGTCTTGGGTCTGTGCCCCCGACGGAGCGAGCACGAGCATGTCCGCCGTGACCGGCAGCTCCCACTCGATCCCGGTGACCTGCTCGGGCACGGCGAAGCCGCTCGTGAAGTAGCCCTTGCTGGCGAGCACGACCAGCTGCTGGTCGTCGAACTCGTAGAAGGCGTCTACCTTCTCGCCCTGGCCGAGGGAGTAGGTCACCTGGGAGATGCCGAACGGCAGTGCCTTGGCCGGGGTGACCGAGCGCAGCTCGCCCGTCATGTGCAGATACGGGCGGTAATTCTCCTCCTTGCCCCGGTGCTTGAGGTCGAGCGATTCGACCATGACGCCGAGCTCGGCGGTCACCCCCTCCAGCCGGTACGTCTCCACTCCTCGTTCACGCAAGACACGGTGGGCCCATACGTCGTTCATCGTCAGTCCTGCGGTGCGCATCACTTGCTCCTCTTGCGGTTGGTCTTGCTCTGGTTGGTGGTCCTGGTCGTGGACTTCGGTGTGACGTCGGCCCCGGTCGCCTCGCCCCGGGCGTCCCGGATCTTCGCGATCACCCGCGTTGCCCAGCGCCACATGCCGCGCATCACGACGATCTCGCCCGCGGCGAGCAGTGCGACCAGGAAGAGGAGCGGCATCAGCCACATGGCGATGCTTCCGTCCGCACTGAGCGCACCCCGGGATGCGCCCGACTGCTGGTGCAACCATGCGCCCAGCAGCGGGATGATGACCATGGCCGTGATGAACGCCAGCAGGTAGTCGGCGACAAGGACGATGGCCCGGAAGAACCCCGCCCACCCCACGACGGAGAACCTGCCGGTCTCCTTCTTCGGGGCCAGACGCCGCCATCCAGTGCGCAGCTTTGAGTCCTTCTGTTCCTTCACGGGCTTCGCCGTGGTCTTCTTCGCCGCCGCGGCCGTGCTTGTCGGGGCAGCCGTCTCGGTCTTCTCCAGGGTCTGGGTCGACATGTTCGTGTCCTTACGTCTCGTCGGGGTCTTCTGGCGTGCGTGCTGAAGCGGTGGGCGCTTCGCTCACCCGGTCGGCTTGGGGGTGGGCTGTTCCTCGCTGGCGGCAGCGGGGGCGTCGTGGGTCTTGCTGGAGGCCCGGTAGGCGTCCAGCGACGTCACCGTGCCGTCCTGAGAGGTGGAGTAGGTGAAGACCACGAACTCGCTCTTGGCAGCGCTGTTCTGATCCGGTCCGACGCGGACCGGGTCGAGCCGGGCCACCCCCGTGTAGGAGTAGTTCAGGCCCTGCACCCGACTCACATCGATGTCCAGATCAGCGAGCGTGTACGTCGTCCCAGCGCCCTTCGTGGCTCCGGTCGCCGTCATCCACTCCGGCACGAACTCGGTGAGCACCCGGGACTTGTGGTCGAGGAAGGCGTAGCGCGCGTCGAGCAGTACCTGCTGCTCCTTGACGGTCCGGGTCGACGCCGAGCTGTCGGTGAGGCTCAGCAGGAGGGACCGGCCCGTCGCCCTGTCACGGTCTACCCGCTCGATGTCCATGCCCGGCAGCTGAACCAGCAGCGCCGTGTGCTGCGTTGCGAGCTTGGCCCGGGCGTCGCCGAGGTTGCCTTCGAGCTTGTGAACAACTGCATCGGCCTGGGTGTCCGACGCGGCCGGGCTGTCGCTGAGCAGGCTGGCTCCGAGCGTGACCACCGAGAGCGCGAGCAGCGCCCCGGTGCCGCCGAGCAGGATCTTCCCGGCGTGCTGGCGCAGCTTGTCCTTGATCTCCTCCTTCACGGTGCCTTCACCTCCTGCTTCAGGGCCTCGCCCGTGGCCGTCGTGTCGGTCTGGATGTTCACGAACGCCTTGCGGACCTGGTTGTAATCGGCGCGGGCCAAGGCCAGCACCGCCGGCCTCTCGCCCGCGCCCGTCCTGGTCTCCATCGCCAGCCAGGTCACCGTGATGGTGCTGTCGTCGTTGACCAGGTAGGGCACCTGGGCGACCCACTCAAAGCCGGAGTTGAAGCTCATCGGGATCCCGACGCCGGCCGCCGCGTCCTTGTCACTGGCGAGCAGGTACCACGGCCCCAGGTCCGCCTGGTGCACCGAGGGGGCGAAGTAGGGGATGAGGTTGCGCAGCGTCGGCTGAGACGTCGCCGTGCCGAGCGTGCCGCCGTCTGCCGCCACGCTGGGCGTCAGGTAGCGGTAGTCGTTCTGCAGCTTCGCGACCTGACCAGCCGCCGTCAGGGCCGCGGTCAGACCACGCTCGGCGTCGTCGGCCTTCGGCAGCGCTGCCGTCTTCGCCTCGGTGATCCTGATCCGCTCCTGCAGAGAGGAGATCTCCGGCGCAGCCGTATCGCTCACCGCGCTCTGACCGCCGGAGAACCCCGCGGACAGTACGAAGCACAGCAGTGCGCCCAGACCCATGCTCACGCCGGCCACGAGGGTGCGCTTGCGCAGGCCGCCCGCGGGCTCCGTCTGCTCAGGAGTGTCCGCGCCCTCCTGCGAGGACGCGGATGTCGCGACGAAGCGCGTCTTGCGCACTGCGCCTCTACCCGACTCATCGGTCTGTGTCGATGCCATTGGTCCTCAACTTGCCGATTCACTCAAATACCAGGACAACTCTATCAATAAGACGAGTCGAAAGGTGGTGTGAGTCATCCGGAATAGCGAGTCTCGCCACTCGCCGGGACGCCGGAGAGATTCGAGACCTTGCCCTGGGCGTCGACCGTGACCAAGAGCAGCGCGCGCCGGTGCGCCGTGACACTGGCTTTGCTCGCCTTGTTCTGGGACACCGCGTCGGAGGTGACCTCGACGTCGGCCAGGATGGCGTAGGTGTAGACACCCGCCTTGACATCGACGACCTCGATGTCCGGATCCTCACCCAGAGCCGAATTCAGGCCGACCGTGTCGATGTAGTAGTAACGCCGCCCCTGGGAGTCCTCGTTGAACCTCGACGGAGGCATGAACGACTTCAGGAACGTCGCGTTCTCGGCGAGGCCGAACCGGCTCTTCAGGCTCTCGCGCGCCGCCTCGTAGCTCTGTCCCGAATCCCACGTGAAAGCCATCGAAAGCAGCGACTTGATGCGCTCGCCGTCGGTGCTCAGCCGGTTCTGACTGACACCCAGGGCCGCCATGACATCCGCGTTCACCTGCTCGGCGTTCTTCTGCTGGATGCCTGCCAGATGTCCCTCGACGCCGTTGATCCGGGTTTCCTGCTCAGCCAGGGCCGCGTGCAGGCTGCTCCAGGTCGCGCCGGCAACCGTCGCGACAACCGCGAGAACCGCTGCCGTCACCAGGACCGAGAGGTTGCTCCGGAAGAATCCCCGCCGAGTAGGTGCTGCCGTCTGCTCCGTCATCGCCTCCCGCCCTTCTTCTGTGCACCCGTGCCGCTGGGTTCGGGGACTCCGGACCGGGCCGGCATCTTGATTGCGGGGTTCTCGTACTGGGCCCCAGCGGCGGTCACCACGAGCGCCAAGTGGTCGAAGGCGCCCGCCGTGCCGTTGTGCACGTAGCGCGCGCTCGCCCAGGCGAGCACCTCGCCGCTTTTCGTGTCCCGACACAGCCAGACGACCTTCGCCTGGTTTGTCATACCCGAGACGTTCTTCATACTCAGGTCGGGCATCACCGTCTCGACCTTCCACGCGTACGTGCTCGGGGCAGCTGCGTTCTGGCCGTCGTAGCGGATGTACCAGGCGTAGCGCGGATCGATCTCGGTGGTCGCGTCGAACGGCGTCAGCGACGAGGTGCTGTACGCCTCCTTGGCACTGACCAGGAAAGAGTCCTTGCTGAACAGCGGGGCCATGTCCCGGCGGTGTTGGATGATCTCCAGCGTTGCCTTGTTCGGGGCCCCGTTGTTCGCGCTGGGCTGGACGCTGGCCTGGTGGAACAACGTGGCGAAGGCCTGCTCCCCGGTCGCGACCTTCTTCGCATCGGCGGCTGCCGCCTCGGTGAGCTTGGACAGATCCGCAGCGGCGTCCGCTGTCACGGGCGTGGACTGGGCATCATCCAGCTGCCCCTTGAGCTGGACGACCCGGGCCTTGTTGTCCGCCGTGCTCGCCTTGAAGCTCTCGCCGGCCACGCCCGTGGCGACGACCAGGGCAAGAATCCCGACGCCCATCACTGCGGTGACGCTGCGCCGGATCAAACGTGCGTTGTCCTCAGGGGGGCGCACCTGGACCTTCTCGCGCTGGCGCATCGTCCAGCCCGCGAAGCGCTCTTCGAGCTCAGCTCCGGTGACCTTCTTGCGCGTCTTCGGTGCCACCGGCCTCTCCTTGGGCATCGACCCGGTCTCCTGCTCGGGGTCCGTGCTCTCGGACTCAGCATGGACTGTCGTCACGGACACACTCCTCACTCCATGTTGCTCTCATAAACGACTCAAGTCTATCTCGAAAGACATTTCGGGCCGACTCTGAATCCATTCGATAAGCGGTCTGAAAAGCGAAGTCGACACGCAGGACCTGCACCGGACATGAAGAAGCCGGTGCCCCGATCACCCGGCACCGGCTTCTCCCTCCCAGATCAGATACGGCGCATCAGACCGTCTTGATCTTGTCGGAGGGGAGCATCGAATCCGACATGTCCACGAACTTCCAGCCCTCGGCCGCCATCCGCGCCGCGCTGTCGACGCGAACCCGACCCATGAAAGCGCAGTAGCCGGCCTCGCCGAGGATGACTTTGTCGCCCTGGACGCCGAGCACCACGAGAGTGTGGCCGGCGGGGCCGCGGCTCGGGCCGGAGCCCACTGAGTACGCCGTCGGGGTCGAGGACATCTGCATGCCGGTCTCCCTCGCAATCGTGTACGCCGTCTCCTTGCCGTCACCGGCCGGGTAGGTCTGGAACGTCGTGTACTTGTTCACGAAGTAGGTCGAGAACGACACGCAGTTCATCGCGTGGTTGCCGTTGCAGGAACCCGGGCCACCGCCCGGACCGTACCGGTCATCCAGGAACTTCCCGCCCTCCTTGTTGAAGAGGTCGACGAGGTCCTGGGCCTCCTCCTGCGTCATCCCGCCGTCCTTCAGCGAGACGGAACTGCCGCCCTTGGAGGTGCAGTTGCCCAGGATCGTATTGATCCCGTTCCCGATGTTCTCGATGATCCCGCCGACGATGTTCTCGACGCCGCCCACGATCGAGCTGTCGACCGACCAGCCGCTCATCTTGCCGAACCACATCTCGGCGTTGTCGCCTCGTGCGGTGAGCCCGGCCGCGCCGTCAGAGGAGCGCTCCCAGTTCTCGTGGAAGGCCAGTGCCGCCGCACGTGGCGAGCCCTGCGACTTCTTGAGCATGTCCTTGAAGACCGTGACATCGCCCGGGTTGTCACCATCGGCCATGAAGGCCAGCTGGGCCTTGACCGTGAACCAGTCGACGCCCTTGCTCTTCGCGTACTGGCGCAGCAACGTGTTGCGGCCGAACGTCCACTGCCCGAGACCGATGCCGTTGTCCGTGTTCTGCGCGGCGCTGGCCTTCTGGGCGGTCATGGCATACGTCCCCGTGGGGAAGTTCTGCACGCTCGTCGGGTCGATCCCGGACTCCTGCGACCAGTTGCCGAGGACGCCCGCGATGTTCTCCTTCGGCATCCCCCAGTTGCTGAGTACCGAGTAGATCTCCTTGGCGTTCTTCTCCACGTCCGCCGGGACGGCGGCCCCGGAACCGTTGCCGACGCTACCCGCGTTGACGACGCACGCCGTGCCGTTCGCGTTGATGCGGCCCTCGGTCAGCGCCGTCGAGTTGAGGACGCCGGTCAAGGCCGTGCCCAGCAGGGCCGCGGTGGCGGTCATCGCGACCGCACCCGACATGGCTGCCGCTGCAGGGGTCATCGTCGCCGTGACCGTGACGCCCAGGACCGTGCCGACCCCCTTGGCTATAAAGCCGACCCCTTTGGCCATCAGGCCGCCGAGCGCCGTGAACGGTGCAGCGATCGCATGACCAACCGCCTTGACGATGTTGACGATCAGCGTCCACAGCAGCCTCCCGGCGTTGACGGCCATCGCCATGGCCGCAAAGAACATGGACTTCAGCCAGTTCAGTAAGGCCATGGCCATGACCACCCCCATGGCCGGCGGAGCGGCAGCCGCGCCACCGCCGACGGCGGCGCCCTTGGCCGCCTTCGAGCCCAGGCCCTCGTCGTCCTTCGACGCACCGCGTTCGTAGCCCGTGCCGCCGGCACCCAGCTCGCGCTGGTCGGCTGGCTTGGCGTCCGGGCTGCCACCGGTGACCTTGGACACGCCCTTGACCGCGTCCTGGGCCCCCTCGACGCCGACGTTCTTCGCTGCGCCAACAGCGGCTCCCGGAAGCCCGCCAGCCTGTGCGCCGGCCACGGCACCGGAGACGGCAGCTCCTGCGTAACGTCCGGCGTTACGGCGGGTCGCGCTGTTGCCGTCTCCCCTGATCGCCTTCTGGGCCGCGCCTCCGGCCATGTTCCCGGCGGCGCCGTTCATGCCCTGCTTGATCTTCGACCCGGCATTCGCGGCACCGGCCGCCTTGCGCTGCTTGGGCACGCTGGCCTTGCCCTTGGAAGGCTTCTCGATGCCCTTCTTGGGGCCGAAGCTCTTGGTCCCGCGACCCTGCCGGGGCATCCCCTGACTCACCGACCTGCTCGGCTGACCCTTCGTCGTCCCCTTCTTGAGACTCCGATTCGGCTTGTCGGTGGCCATGTCGCTTTCCTTTCCGTCTCAATGCCAGGTAGCGGGATGCGTCACTTCATCTCCGCACTCAATGGAGCGTGGTGAGGAACGCCTTGTCGTCTCGAATGGTGCTGTTGGACTGCACGTCCCGCAGACTCTCGTCCAGTCGGAGCAAGTCGAGCGACAGATCCGACTCGTACTGCGACTTGTTCCGGGAGTAGTCCTGATACGCCTGTGAAAGGTTGTTCATGATGTTCATGAGAGGGCGCATCGTCACGTCAGAGGACTGGTAGTCCTTGGTGAGGCTGGTGCCGTCCGAGAGGGGCCACTGCATGTCCGAGATCTGCTGGCTCGTCGGATCCGAGCCCTCGTCACGCTTCTTGGTGAAGAACTGGGCGTAGCTCTGACCGGCCGGCACCAGGGCATCGAGGTAGCCGTCGTAGACGTTGCCTGCACGCCAGTTGAGGTCGAAGCCGCCCGGGGTGACGTGCTTGGTCTGCAGCGCCAGCGTCGAGACGCCGTCCTTGGCCTCGGCCGCGGAGACGCCCGTGATCTTGTCGGTGGCGATCGAGACCGGAACGGTCGGCGGACGCAGGAACAGGCCGTCGATCTTCGTCGTCTGCAGGTCGGAGGTGTACGACTGAATCTGCGTCAGATTTGTGCGCATCTCGACGAGCTTCTGGTCCAGGGCGTCCCTGGCCTCGGCCTCCTTCTCCTTAAGCGCGACCTCGTAGTAGGCCTGGGCCGGGTCGAAGGTCAGGGCGTCGAGCGCCGTGATCTTCTGGACCCCGGATGCGCCGGGGTTGAAGAAGACCCGCCACTGGTCGTACTTGGAGAACGTCTCGTCGCCGGCCAGCTTGCCGCTGCTCTGCGTCTGCTCGGCTCCGGGCGTGGTGAGTTCGGCGTTCGCACGGACCGTCAGGTTCAACACCTGGCGGTCGAAGGGTCGATCGGCGTTCAGGAGGACCCCGATGTAGCCGGTCGAACCGAAGGCGTGGAAGGAGCCCTTGATCCCGCTGGTGCTGACCGGCTCGCTGTTCAGCGAGGTGTCCGACCCGAGCAGGAACGCCCTGTAGTCCGCGGCGTTGTACGAGATCTGGGCGGTCGGACTGAAGTGCATCATCACGAGCGCCTTGTTGCCGCTCTCGTTGGTGTAGATCCCGTCGACGGTGCCGTCGAGATTCGTCTTCGACGTCTTGAAGTCGCTGGTGTACAGCGCCGTCTGCGACAGCGAGTCCCGCTCCGCCTGGTACGCCGAGGCCCCCGATGCGCTGATCACGATCGCGCCCGTGACCGCGAAGATGCCGAAGAACACCCCAAAACGCTCGATCGCGTGGTGCGAGTCGAGCTTGAACTTCCTGCTGAAGGCCAGCGCCTTGTCCTTGATCCCCATGTTCTGCTCTCTTTCGTGCCTGGACCGTGCTGCGGGCCCGGATATGGCGAACCGGGCCGGAGGAGGCCTTGCACCTCAACCGACCCGGTTCGCTCGACGCCTTTGTCTCCGGTCGTGTGCACGGTCTGTGACGGCCTCCTACTTGGAATGGCCGCTCAGGAACCCGCTGAACTGATCGACGGTATGGACGATCACCGTGCCGCCGCCGAGGTCCGTGATGGTCTGCTGGCCGCCGGAACCGACCGTCGAGATCAGCGACCACCCGCCACTGCCCAGGGCTCCACCGACGAGAATCAGGAGCGCGATCGTGCCCCAGCCCTGCTGCTGGCCCGCGGACTGCGGGTTGGCCATCAGCTTCTTGATCAGGAGCACGCCACCCCAGACCAGGCCGACAGCACCGAGCAGCATGAGCAGAAGACCGCCCCAGAGCTGGATCTGCGACTTGGCGTTCTCCAGGAAGCTCGTGAGGTCCCAGGCTGCGCTCGGCAGGGAGGTCTGTGTGAGGACGGCTGCCTCGTGGATCTTCGTCACGGTTCTTTCCTCTCGCCTTTCGAATCATTCGGTGGCATGACAGTGAGTCACAAGGCAACAAGCGCAGATCGTCCACCTGGATGGGCAGTGATAGAAGCCGGAGCGGTCAGCGACATGCTGCCAGGTCCCCCCGCTGGCTCGTATACGTCCGCATCTTCAATGACTAATCTACCCCATTAAAATGACGTGTCACAGAGGCATGTTAAAGGGGCTATCGATAAAGAGTCGAAAGGCACTCGGAAACGAGGCGAATCGACGCCGCGATGCGCGATCGCAGGCCGCGGCGGAGTCCTGTGGAATCCGCAGTGCGAGATGTGTAATGTGCCGCTCCAGCACCGCCGCGGCGCCGACCTGCTCGATTTCGAGGCGGGCCACCCCCACACACCCCCGTCGATCGCGATCTCGACCAGGAAGTGCCAAACCGTCATGAACCCACTGCCCGGCGACCTTTTCGCCCGCCGACTTCGTCAAGAACGCGAACGCCTCGGCATCAGCCAGGCCGAACTGGCGCGCCGTATGGCCGCACTGCTCGGTACGAACGTTGACTCCACCGCCATCACACGCATCGAGCAGCAGACCCGCGCGGTCAGGCTCGACGAGGCGGTCACCGCCGCCGAGGCTCTCGGGGTTCCTCTAATCACACTGGTCAGCGACAACTACGCCCGGGAAAACGAGGCTGAGATCCAGAACCAGCTCGCCGAGCTCGCCCTCACCGAACAGGAATGGGAGAGGTTGCGCCAGAAGATCCACCGGATCACCCAGACCATCCAGCAACTCTCCGCCGAGCGGGAGGCCTTCCGCTCTCACGCGCTGGACGTCAACCCTGAAACCGTCGGCGACTACGAGCTCGACCCTGAGACCCAGGCCGCTCTCGACGCCCGGAAGCGTGATGTCCGCAACAAGCCGGCCGGAGAGGCCGCAGGCTCAGGCGCATAACGCTGTTGCGGGCAGCCGGGCTGCATCCCCGGTCGCACGCGTTCACCGTCTCGGGTCTCCACCACCGGATGCCTCTGGCTGAACTCGCGGCCACGGGCTCGGCATCGGACCACGACCGCGCTAGCCGTCTACCTAGTCTCTGGCCGGATCGAGCTCGGTGGCCTGGAGCCCCTGGACGGCTGCCGCCGGAGGGATGTGATGGGTCTGGGCCCGGCGCGTGATGCCGCAGCGGCGCTAGACGGACTTCGATGCCTGGGCGTCCTTCAATGTCCGGATAACCTTCATGTCGCGGCATGTGCAGGTCCACCGCCGCGGCGTGTGAGTACCTGGAGGGTCCTCCGAACGTTCCCCTTCAGGTGCCAGTAGCCGGGCGATCGCCTCCACGGTCGCCGGGGACGCGCCCGGTTCGGACGCAGGAGATGCACTGGGAATGGCCGGCGAGGAGCGCGGCGAGCTGGGGGGAAGCGAGGCTGGCCGCAGATGCGGCACGGCGACGGCCGGCGGTCGTTGACCCGGCCGAGGTGGGGAATGGTCAGTTCCACGCCGCTCTCGTACGAGCGATCGCGGACTGAGCTTGATCTTTATCTACCAGGAAGCTGTGACTCCATGGCCCCATGATGCGCTGGAGCCCCATCTAGGTCAGCGGGCGAGGTCGGTTCAGCCTCATTGTTTCGGCCTCAGCCGAAGAGCCTGCCCGCCAAGGCACTCCGGGCTGTCTGATGGAACTGCGCCCTGCAGAGGGGCATCCAGGGATCATGCCACCGGTCCTCGTGGCGTGCAGACAGGAGACGAACGCAGATGCGTACATCACACACCCGGACTCGCACCGTCACTCGGGCCACCATGGCTGCAGCCGCACTTGCCGCTGCTGTTGCCATCCCGCTCGGGGTGGCAACTCCCGCCTACGCTGGCCAAGTGCGGTGCAGTTCGGACACCACATCTGGAGCGTGGAAGGGGCGCTGCTTCCGCTATCCGACCGACGGCGACTCTGGCGGTGTCAGCGGAAGCGTCCACAACTACAAACCTGGCACCGACGCCTACGCGCGCAACTACTTTCACGCCAAGGGCGAGTACTTCACCCTTCACAACGAGACATCCCATGACGCCTACTTCTCGGCGTGGCGCTACGTCGATGAGGAATGGAAGGTCATCTTCCCGGAGGTCAAACTCTCCGCTGGGGAAAGCCGGGAACTCGACTTCATTCTCCCTGAAGGCCAAGACGTTGCCGCCAGAGTGTGCGTGAAGAGTCGAGGGTGCGTCACCCTCGACTCGTATCGCTCCTGAGCTTGTCCTTCTTCTTCGGCCTCGAACGGCGCCCCGAACGGGGTCACTCGCCTGGGAGTTCGCCGGACGTGAGGGCGGCCTTCGTCTGATCCTGTGCTCCGTCACAGAGATACGGGATCAAGCGAAGGCCGTTGCCATGAGTGTGGTGTGCCCGCAGGACCGGCGGGAAGCGTTCGCGGAGGCGTCACGCTTCCGTGGCGCCTTCTACGGATGTCTGACCGCCCGGCGCGATGAACTGTTCGAGCTGACCGACGCCATGCTGTGCGTGGACGGCCCGGTCCTCTCACCGGTCGACTTGACGCTGGTGCCCGAACACCGCCGGGGCACGGAGCGTTGTACGGAGCCCTCAACCGCGGCTGGATCAACACCGAACAGCTGCGGATCCTGCTGGCCAGCTTGCCGTTGCCGCGCTTCGACGGTGGCCGCCTGGTCCTTGCTGTCGACGTGAGTCCGTGGCTGCGCTCGGACGCGCCGTGCTCGGCGGAACGGCTCTTCTGCCATGTCTACGGCCGGGCGAAGTCCGCCTCCCAGTTCATCCCGGGCTGGCCCTACTCCTTCGTGGCTGTGCTGGAGCCCGGGGCCACCTCATGGACCGGGGTCCTGGATGCGGTCCGGCTCGGCCCCGAAGACGACGCGACCGCCGTCACCGCGACCCAGCTGCGGGCTGTGGCGGAACGTCTCATCGCCGCGGGCCAGTGGCAGCCCGGAGACCCGGACATCACGGTCGTCATGGACGCCGGCTATGACGTCACCCGCCTGGCCTGGGTACTGCGCGATCTGCCTGTCGAGCTGGTCGGGCGGATCCGCTCGGACCGGGTGATGTGCACTCCCGCGCCCTCGCGCGAGGAGTTCCACCGCGCCCACCCCCGCAGCGGCCACCCGCCCAAGCACGGGCCGGAGTTCCGCTTCACCAAGCCCGAGACCTGGCCCGAAACCCTCCGTGACCACGGCCACCGACACCGCCAACTACGGCAAGGCCGAAGCACAGGCGTGGGACCGGGTCCACCCCAGACTGAGCCACCGCTCTGCCTGGCTGGAGCACGACGGCGAACTCCCCGTCGTCGAGGGCACCCTGATCCGGCTGATGGTCGAGCACCTCTCCAAGGACCGGGACGCACCGCCGGTCTGGCTGTGGTCCTCGAAAACCGGCGCCGCCCCGGCCAACGTCGACCGCTGCTGGACAGTCTTCCTGAGGCGCTTCGACCTGGAGCACACCTTCAGGTTCGGGAAGACGACGCTCGGCTGGACCACCCCGAAACTGCGGACTCCCGAGGCGGCGGACCGCTGGACCTGGCTCATGGTCGTCGCGCACACCCAACTCCGGCTCGCCCGCCCGCTCGCCGCCGACCTCCGCAGACCCTGGGAACAGCCGGGGGAACCCGCGCGACTGACCCCGGCCCGGGTCCGCCGCGGGTTCAGAAACATCGGCCCCCACCTCGCCTGTCCCGCCCGTGTTCCCCAACCTCGCGGCACCGGTCCCGGACGACCGCCCGGAACCAAGAACCGCCGTCCCGCACCCCGCTACGACGTGGGCAAGACCGCCAAACGCCCCGAGACCCTCAAAGCCACCGGCAAACCAGGCAGATCCTGGTAGATAAAGATCAAGCTGAGGGGCGTAGTGCCCTTGAAGCGGAAGCTGCGATCTTCGCCCGGGTAGACGAGGGCACCCCCCACATCGCCGAGATTCTCGAGCGGTACAGCTAGGCTCGTAGCATGGGATTCGACTGGGAGAACATGCTCGGCACAAGCGGCAACGGCCTCAGCGTTGCCTACGACGGCACGGTCTCCGCAGTCATCTACAGCGAGGACCCGGGGGGTGATCGTCGGCCACTCCCGGTCGGAGAAGAGCACGACGACTCAGACGGCCTGAGCTGACCTCAGTACACACACGACAACGCCCCGGTGAGCCGGGGCGTTTCATCACCTCAGGGGTCGGGGCGGGTCAGCGGGTAGTCAAGAGAAGGCCGAGCTCGACCCTGCGCTCCATGGGGAGTTCCGGCCAGCTCGCGACGAGATTCGCAACCAATGCATTGAGGTCGTCTTTGACCTGTTCCTCTACCTGCTCGTCGGGGCGGGGAGCGATGACCGGCATGGCCAGTGGCGGCAGGTCCGACTCGCGAATCTTTCAGCTTGCCGCCGACCCGGACGGCAGGCATCGCGCCATCGGCAATCTAGCTACGGATCGCGATCGAGGGACCGCGGTTCGCGTCCTCCTGCAACGTCGACCATCGCCTCGATAAGGTCAGTCCAGCGGGTCAGGACCTTGAGAACCACGTCCGTACCCGAGGACTCCAACGTGCTGACGGCCTCGCCGTCCTGATGGGCGAACAGCACCTCGGGGCGTTCCCCGAACAGCTTGGACAGGCTCATCCGGTTGCGCTGCCCGGTGCGCCGACGGCCGGACTCCCGGGCACTGACCAGGCTCCCATCGGCCGAGAGACGGGTGATTTGGTTCAGCGCCGCGGCGACCTCCTCCTGGGTCATGTTCCGGGCCTGTCGAGCCCGGCGAAGAGACGAGTCAACACCGTCTGAGGACACCACCGTGACGCCCCTCCCGCATACCTCTTGACGCCCCCAAGTGTCGCCTGAATGCGGTGCGTTGGCGAGCCGCGCTGACGCATCGCTCTCGTCCTGCGCGTGGGAGGCACGCATGTCCCGCCCGAATCGGCCGCAGCGTCCCGGGTCGGGCGTGTCTGACTCACCTTGTCGGCATCGGCCGCTTGCTGCGGCCCTCCTCCTCGGTGCGCCCTAGGATGCTGGCCGGAAGTTGCAGGTCGGTGCAATCACGCTGGTCGGCCGCGCGCTGGGTGAATGCGACCGACAGCGATCGAGCGAAGGCCGGATCGTTTGACCTGCCGGTCTGCGGCAGGATCTGAAACAGGGCACGGGACGCGTCTCCTGGACACTCAGCGCTCGCCCAGAAGAACTCCTACGCATCCTTGTTACCGCCACCGGCCGGCTTCCCGAGCATGCCGTCGTCCCAGCCTTCGCCGCGCTCCCGCTGGGCGTACGGACCGAACGAGGCCTGCAGGCGGTAGCCGGTTCCGATGTCCACATCCCCCCACCAAGCACTCTGCGAACGGCGCGAGCCGGTCGGCGGGGCTTCGGCGACCTTGTCGATCTTCTTGTTTCGAGGCCCGGGCAGTCCGGCACAGGTGCCTGCGGCCTCCTGCATCGTGGAGGAGTCTGTCGCCGGGGCGACGACCGGCACGTGCGTGCCCGGCTTGGTCTCGCAGCCCCAGCGGCCGGAGGCCTTGGCGGCGGTCGCGGTGACCAGATCGGCCACCTTTCGGGCCTCCTTCTTGTTGGGCTCCTCCGAGCTGAGCTGGGCGGTGACGGCGATCGCCTCATCGCTGTTGACACAAGGAAGGACGACAGTGGTGTTCACGCCGTCGGTGAAGCCTCGCCACCCTCCACCCAACGGTGTGGGCAGCGCCTCCGCGCGCAGCAGCGGGAGGTGGAATTTCAGGTCGAAGGAGTCGCTCGGAATGCGGGCAGCGGTGACGAAAATGTCCAACTCCCTGATCCAGCAGAATTCGTAGCCCAGTTCTGGGGTGCCGCGCCGAAGGTCGTGGGGCAGGCCTGTCTCCGGGGCGGTCGTGAGACCTGTGACGGCCACGGTCTCGTCGTAGGGCAGCACGCCGCCGATCGGTTGATCACCGAGTGAAAGGCGAGCGGACGCCGTGCCGCGTCAAGGCCCGTGTGAGCGCTGCGGGAACCACGGTCGATCTGAAACTGGAGTGGGTGCCCGCTGACTTTGCCGTGCGGATCCTCTAGATGCTCAATCCCGCACCGCTCCTGGAAGGGGGATTATGTCCGGTCCGCCGGCGCATGTGGTGTGAACGGACCGGGGGCCCCCAAAGGACAACCCCGGAAAGGGGGTGCCCAACCAACCACTAGAACCCACAAAAAAACAAGAGCGGGAAAAAACATAAGCATTGGGG
>NZ_JBHYIG010000240.1:0-15400 GCF_042740015.1 Streptomyces sp. NPDC059037 | reverse complement strand
CCCACGCCAGATGCACTCATGCGGCGTTTCGTGGGCGCACGCGGGGGCCCGGCTTTTTGTCGCGCCCCCACCCGACAACCCCCCCGCGCTGCGCGCGGCCGCCGAGGACGCCCGCGAGAAGCAGGTCATGTCCGACGGGCACTGCATCGACGTACGCGTCACGGCCCGCGATTCGTACAAGGTGGCCGACGAACTCCGGGCGGGCAAGGGCGATCCGGAGTACGACGTATGGGTGCCGGACTCCGACCTGTGGGTGCAGCGCGTCGGGCTCGGCGGCAAGCAGACCAGGGTGGTCCCCGCGGGGAACATCGCGTCGTCGCCGGTCGGCATGGCCATGGTGCCGTCCGCCGCCGAGTCCCTCGGCTGGCCCAAGAAGACGTACGCCTGGCCGGAGTTGGCCGGCGCCGCGATGAAGGGCGACAAGCTGCGGCTCGGCGCCGCCGACCCTGCGCGCAGCGCCACCGGGCTGCTCGCCCTCGCCAAGCTCAGCGCGTCGGCGAAGAAGTCGGGCGGCGCGGAGGGCGACACCCAGGCGGCCGGCATGGCCAAGGCGCTGTCCGCGCGGACCGCCGACAGCGACGGCCAGCTCCTGGACACGCTGGCCCGCGACGGCTCGGGCACCGAGCAGGGCAACCCGCGCCGCAACCAGGCGCTGATCCTCTCCGAGCAGGCCGCTTTCCGGCACAACGCGTCGGCGGGCGAGGAGAACGGCCTCGACATGTTCTATCCGAAGGACGGCTCACCGCGCCTCGACTACCCCTACACGCTGGTCGAGGAGGACCGTCTCTCCACGGACCAGAGCCGGGCGGCCCTGCGCTTCATGACGCTGTTCAGGGACGACGACGGGCGCGCGATCCTGGAGAAGAACGGTTTCAGGACCGACCCCGAGCAGGTGTCGGAGAAACTCGTCACGGCCGCCGGCGGCCGCACGCCGCAGCCGTACACGGACGAGGCGGCCGAGCCGCCCTCGGACAAACAGCTCCAGGAGTCGCTCGGCATGTGGACGATCACGGTCCAAAGTGCCCGGCTCAGCACGGTAGTCGACGTGTCGGACTCCATGAGCGAGTGGGTGCCGGGCCGCGAGCAGACCCGCATGGAAGTCACCAAGTCCTCGCTCCTGCAGGCGCTCGCGGGGTTCACCGACGAGGACGAGATCGGGCTCTGGGAGTTCTCCACCGGGCTCGACGGCAAGCGCGACTACCGCAAGCTCGTGCCGACCGAGCGGCTCGGCGACCGCAAGGGCGACGGCACCCAACGGGACAGGATCTCCGAGGCGTTCAGCGATCTGGAGCCCATACCGGGCGGTGCGACCGGTCTGTACGACACGACCCTCGCCGCGTACAAGGAGGCGACGTCGACGTACGCGAACGGCAAGTTCAACGCGCTGGTGGTGCTCACCGACGGCGCCAACCAGGACCCCGGCTCCATCTCGCGCAGCAGCCTCATCTCCCAGCTGCAGGAGCTCACCGACCCCAAGCGCCGGGTGCCGCTCATCGCGATCGCCGTCGGCCCGAACGCGGACAAGGAAGAGGTCAAGCAGATCGCGGAGGCGACCGGCGGATCGGGGCACCAGGTCGACGACCCGGCACAGATCCACGCGGTCATCCTCAAGGCCATCATGGAGGCGGGCAGCCAGGGCTGAACCCCCGGCTCCTCAGCTGAGGACGGCGGGTTCGGGCAGCCCCACCGGCCAGGTGTGCACCGGATCCCCCGAGTGCATCAGCTCGGCGTAGCGACGGGTGGTGGCGGCGAGCGCGGCCTCGCGTTCGAGCCCGGTCTCCAGTGCCTGGTGGTACGTCGCCGCCTGCCAGGACGCCCCGTTCACCCGCCGCCTGCACCGCTCCTCGATCACGCCGAGGTAGAAGTCCCGGTCGGCGGGTTCCACACCCCACGCGTCGAGCCCGGCGGCGGCCAGCGGCAGCAGTTCGTCGCGGACCAGCGAGACCGCGGGCACCTCGACAATCCCGCCGTATCTGCCGCGCCGCGGCCACTTCAGACGGGCCTCGATGCCGTGGCGGCACGCGGTGTCGAAGTTGTCGGCCGCGGCATCGAAGGGCAGCCGGCTCCACACCGGCCGCGTCTCCTCGGCCAGGGCCCGTACGAGGCCGTAGTAGAAGGCGGCGTTGGCGATGACGTCGGTGACGGTGGGTCCTGCGGGCAGGACGCGGTTCTCCACGCGCAGATGCGGGACGCCGTCGGCGATGCCGTACACCGGGCGGTTCCAGCGGTAGACGGTGCCGTTGTGCAGGACGAGTTCGGCAAGCCTCGGCACACGGCCGTCGTCGAGCGCCTCCAGCGGGTCCTCGTCGTCCATGAGGGGAAGGAGTGCCGGAAAGTACCGCAGGTTCTCCTCGAAGAGCTCGTACGCGTCCGAGATCCAGCGCTCCCCGAACCAGGTACGCGGCCGTACGCCCTGCGCCTGCAGTTCGGGCGGCCGGGTGTCCGTGGACTGCAGGAACAGCGGCGGCCGGGACTCGCGCCACAACTCGCGGCCGAACAGGAACGGCGCGTTGGCGCCCACGGCGATCTGCGCGGCGGCCACACACTGCGCCGCGTTCCACACATCGGCGAACCGCCCCGGGGTGACCTGAAGGTGCAACTGCACGGAGGTGCACGCCGCTTCGGGCGCTATCGACGTGGATGTGCAGGTCAGCCGCTCCACGCCGGTGATGTCCAAGGCGAACTCCTCGCCGCGCGCCGCCACGATCTGGTCGTTCAGCAGGGCGTAGCGGTCGACGTCGGAGAGGTTCCCGGAGACCAGATCGTGGTGGGCGAGGGTCGGCAGAATGCCGATCATGACGATGCCGGCGTTCACCTCGTTCGCTTTGCGGTGGGCATAGGCGAGGCCGGTGCGCAGCTCCTCGGCGAGGCGGTCGAGAACGCGTCCGCCCAATCGGTGCGGGGCGATATTGACTTCGAGATTGAACATTCCGAGTTCCGTCTGGAAGTCGCGGCTCGCGATGCGCTCGAGAACTTGCGCATTCATCATTCTCGGCATCCCGTCGGGCCCCGCGAGATTCAGCTCGATCTCCACGCCCATCAGATTCTTGGGCCGGTCGAACCGCTCCTCGTCCAACAGCCTCCGTAACCCCGCGAGACACTCCCTGAGCTTGCTCCGATACCGGTTCCGCTCGGACAGGTCAAACGTTCCTGCTACGACCTTCTCCCCCATCGAAGCTCCCCTCCTCGGATGGGCAGCCGATGATCCGGCTGCGGTGTCTCGCAGGATGATGCCCTGCAATGTGATCGATAACGCCCCGCACATGCCCCCGTCCCAGTACGCTCGACGAGGGTCTTCACACGGCACATTCACGCGGCATGACACACACCAGAAAATCGCCGCACCCGCGTCTGGTGAAAAACACCGACGAGAATCGGCCGTCCGCGCCACGGAAGTGATCCGAGGTCAGAAGGGACACCCGCATCAAGAATCGGGAGGAATCCCGCAAAAGGGCGACCGACAATCGACTTGCGAGCAATATTGGGCGCGGTTAGACGAAACACCGTCTGAACACGTGTCGTATAAACTCCGCGAACGAGGCAGAGAGTTGGCGCTCGCGGTCCCCCTGCCCCCGCCCCTCTGGCCCCAGAGCAGACAGCGTCGTCCGCACCTGCCCTCGATCCACCGTGCCTGTCGAATGAGAGAGGCGACCCACCATGCCGCTGCATGTCCCCCCGGCTCCCGCGCCCGCCCTGCGCAGCGTCCTCGCGGCACTCGGTTCACCCACCGCCGTACGCGAAGCCCGCACCCCCTCCCTGCGTGCCGCCCAGGGACCGGTGACCCCCGAACTCCCGCTGCCCGTCCACGTCCTGGACCGGATCACCCCGTCGGGCAGCACACCCACCCGGCTCGCGGGGTGGCGTTTCCTGATCCGCTGCGGCGAGCGAGCCGTCGCCGCGGCCGACACGATGCTCACGCCTGACGGGTGGACGTTCTCGCACTTCTTCGAGGGCCCGTACATCGCGGCCACCGAACGCGCCCTGCGCCACGCCGAGAAGATGCCCCTGCCGTACCAGCCACGCCTGTTGTCCGTGCCCGAGCTCTACATGCTCACGCTCTGGCTGCACGGCGACTGCACGGCCGACGGCGCGGGCGGCCATCTCTCGGCCACCGACATCCTCGTACCGCTGGCGCCCGCGCCGCCCGGCATCGCGGCCCACCGCCCGCACCGCGCCGCCGAACTGCTCAAGGTCCTCACCCACCGCCTGACCCCCGCGCCGCTGCTCGGCTCACCCGCCTGACGCCGCCGCACCTCCCGTGCCCCGCCGCCCGACCGGCCGCGGGGCACGGCGCTGTCCGCTGCCCATACGGACTAGCCCGGTATGACCACCCCGAACCACCCGAAGAGACAGTGCAGTTGGGCTGAACCGTCCGGGCGGGTGATACGTCATTAAGCAGTAAGGAGCGCTGCCGCTAAATCCCTGCGGAATGACGCCCGTAGGGCAACACTGGGATCGGACCGACTAACCACGGGGGGCGGTCATGAACACCGCATCGAGCCGCAGGACAGACGTCACAGCCATCACATCGCAGCGAAAGAACCCTTCCATGTGCCAGCACCAACCACCGTGCCCGACAGCCGACTCCGCCGACCGGGAAGCCGCGCTCCTCATGGCGAGCCACCCGGAGCAGGGCTGGAGCCTGCTGTGCAACGGCGTCCTGCTCTTCGAGGACACCGGTGAGCTGCTGCCGGACGGCCAGATCATCGCCCCGCACCGACCGCTGGGCACCGACGAGATCATGACGGCCGCCTGACGCGGCGCCACCACGGCACGGACAACGAAGGGGCCGACCCGGAGAAGCAATCTCCGGACCGGCCCCGACGCATGTGCTGGACCCTGTATCAGTCCTCGTGCATCAGTCCTCGTACGCATCCAGCGGCGGGCAGGAGCAGACCAGGTTCCGGTCGCCGTACGCCTGGTCGATGCGGCGCACCGGCGGCCAGTACTTGTCGGCCGCGACGACACCGGCCGGGAAGACGGCCTCCTCGCGGCTGTAGCCGTGCTCCCACTCGCCGCTCAGCGCGGCCGCGGTGTGCGGCGCGTTGCGCAGCGGGTTGTCGTCGGCGGACCACTCGCCGCCGCCGACCTTCTCGATCTCCGCGCGAATGGCGATCATCGCCTCGCAGAACCGGTCGATCTCGACCAGGTCCTCGCTCTCCGTCGGCTCGATCATCAGCGTCCCGGCGACCGGGAACGACATGGTCGGCGCGTGGAAGCCGTAGTCGATGAGCCGCTTGGCGATGTCGTCGACGCTGACGCCCGTCTCCTTGCTCAGCGGCCGCAGGTCGATGATGCACTCGTGCGCGACGAGGTCGCCGGGACCGGTGTAGAGCACCGGGAAGTGCGGCTCGAGCCGCTTGGCGATGTAGTTCGCGGAGAGCACCGCGACCTGCGTGGCGCGCTTGAGCCCCTCGCCGCCCATGAGACGTACGTACGCCCAGGAGATCGGCAGGATGCCCGCGGAGCCCCACGGCGCGGCGGAGATCGGTCCGACACCCGTCTCGGGACCCGCGGCGGGCTGCATCGGGTGGTTGGGCAGGTACGGCGCGAGGTGCTCGCGCACACCGACCGGGCCGACGCCGGGACCGCCGCCGCCGTGCGGGATGCAGAAGGTCTTGTGCAGGTTCAGGTGCGATACGTCGCCGCCGAAGTGCCCCGGCTTGGCAAGGCCCACCAGCGCGTTGAGGTTGGCGCCGTCGACGTACACCTGCCCGCCGGCCTCGTGCACCTCCGCGCAGATGTCGGCGACGTGCTCCTCGAACACACCGTGCGTCGACGGGTACGTGATCATCAGGACCGACAGCTCGTCGCGGTGCTTCTCGATCTTGGCGCGCAGGTCGTCGACGTCGATCTCGCCGTCGTCGGCGGTCTTCACGACGACGACCTTCATGCCGGCCATCACGGCGCTCGCGGCGTTGGTGCCGTGCGCGGAGGACGGGATGAGGCAGACGGTGCGCTGCTCGTCGCCGTTGGCCCGGTGGTAACCACGGACCGCGAGCAGACCCGCGAGCTCGCCCTGCGAACCGGCGTTGGGCTGCAGCGAGACCTTGTCGTACCCGGTGACCTCGGCGAGCCGCTCCTCCAGCTCACGGATGAGGGTGAGGTAGCCCTGCGCCTGCTGGGCGGGCGCGAAGGGGTGCAGCTGCCCGAACTCGGGCCAGGTGACCGGCTCCATCTCGGTGGTCGCGTTGAGCTTCATGGTGCAGGAGCCCAGCGGGATCATGCCGCGGTCGAGCGCGTAGTCACGGTCGGCCAGCTTGCGCAGGTAGCGCAGCATCGCGGTCTCGGAGCGGTACTGGTGGAAGACCGGGTGCGTCAGGTACGCGTCGGAGCGCAGCAGACCGGCGGGCAGGGTGTCCTCGGTCGCCGCGTCGAGCGCCTCGATGTCCGCCTCGACCCCGAACGCGGTCCAGATCGCGGTCAGCTGCTTGCGCGTGGTGGTCTCGTCGCAGGCCAGCGAGACGTGGTCGGCGTCGACCTGGTGGACGTTGACGCCACCCTCGCGGGCCGCGGAGACAAGCTCCTCGGCCTTGCCGGGCACCCGCACGGTCAGCGTGTCGAAGTACGCGCCGTGCACGACCTCGACCCCGCCCGCGGTGAGGCCGGCGGCCAGCAGCGTCGCGTAGCGGTGGGTGCGCCGCGCGATGGACTTGAGGCCCTCGGGCCCGTGGTAGACCGCGTACATCCCGGCCATGACGGCGAGCAGCACCTGTGCCGTACAGATGTTGCTGGTCGCCTTCTCGCGGCGGATGTGCTGCTCACGGGTCTGCAGCGCGAGCCGGTAGGCCTTGTTGCCGTCGGCGTCGACGGAGACGCCGACGAGCCGGCCCGGCAGGCTGCGGGCGAACTTCTCGCGCACCGCCATGTATCCGGCGTGCGGCCCGCCGAAGCCCATCGGCACACCGAACCGCTGCGTCGTGCCGACCGCGATGTCCGCACCGAGCTCACCGGGCGAGGTGAGCAGCGTCAGGGCGAGCAGATCGGCCGCGACGGAGACCACGGCCCCCAGCTCGTGCGCCTGCTCGATGACCGCCTTGATGTCGCGTACGGCACCGGAGGCACCCGGGTACTGGATCAGTACGCCGACGACACCGCGCTCGGCGACCTCGGCCGGGATGCCCTCGCTCAGATCGGCGACGACGATCTCGACGCCGGTCGGCTCGGCACGGGTCTGAATGACGGCGATGGTCTGCGGCAGCGCGTCGGCGTCAACAACGAAAACGCCGTCCTTGACCTTGCTCATGCGCCGCGAAAGGGCCATGGCCTCGGCCGCGGCGGTCCCCTCGTCGAGCAGGGAGGCACCGGAGGTGGGCAGTCCGGTCAGCTCGGCGACGACGGTCTGGAAGTTGAGCAGCGCCTCGAGCCGGCCCTGGGAGATCTCGGGCTGGTACGGCGTGTAAGCCGTGTACCAAGCAGGGTTCTCCATGACGTTCCGCAGGATGACGGGCGGCGTGAAGGTCCCGTAGTAGCCGAGCCCGATCATGGAATCGAGCACCTGATTCCGATCGGCCAGCGAGCGCAGCTCGGCCAGGACCTCGGCCTCGGTGCGCGCCCCGGGCAGATTCAGCGCCTCGGCGTTCTTGATCACATCCGGCACCGCGGCGGCGGTCAGCTCGTCGAGCGAGCCGTAGCCGACCTGCGCGAGCATCTTGGCCCGTGCTTCGGCATCGGGGCCGATGTGCCGCTGCTCGAAGGGAATGCCCTGCTCAAGCTGTGAGAGCGGGATGCGAGGGGTGGCGGTCATTGCGGAGGCCTCCTGGTCTGACGCTGGTCTGACGCGACCTGCGAGGGGCACCACGGCGCGGGTGCCCGGACGGCCTCCCCCTCTGTCATCTCAACCTGAGAGCTTCACAGACCCGCCCATGGACAGATCTGCTTTCACCGTCGGTGAGGAAGGGTCTCGAACGTGCCCGCCCGACGCCCGCCCTGCTTTCCAGAGTGACCTCGTCCGTGCGGTACAGGGTGCCTGAGAGATTCCGGGGAGGATTTGCTCCTTCGGCGCCTCCGGAATCACCTCCCGGAGAGCTCTCCCGCACGGGGTCAGCAGCCACCGCCAGCGTACCAGCGAGGACCGCGCCCGATCCCTCGAGTGGCCGCATGCCCCGATGTGCTCTTTCGTAGTGATGACAAGCGAATAATGATGAGTTACGCGCCATTTCGACAAACTGCGACCAGTTGGAGGGCCCGTGCAGACCGACATCGATCCGCGCAACCTGATCGGCCGCAAGGCGTTCGACCGGGACGGGGCCAAGATCGGCACGATCGACGAGGTCTACCTCGACGATGCCACCGGCGCCCCGGAGTGGGCCGCGATACGCACGGGCCTGTTCAGCCGTGACGCCTTCGTCCCCCTGGAACCCAGCGAGGTCACGGGAGAGGGCACCCTGCGCATCCCCTTCGAACGCTCCCTGATCAAGGACGCCCCCGACTTCGGCGTAGGCCGCCACCTCTCCCCCGAACAGGAACTCCAGCTCTACCACCACTACGGCCTGGACGTCACCCCCCCACACCCCCCCGACCAGGACTTCGGCAACATCGCAGACGAGAACCCCTGACGCCGCGCCCTCCCCCGTACGCGGCGCTTCCCCGGCCGACCCGACCGCCCTCGTTGTGGGCAGGCGTTCCGCAGGGCGGAACGGGTGGGCACAACGCCCACTGCCGAGCACCGCTACCCCAGGGGCGAAGGCCCAGCACCGTCCCCCGGCGGAGCCACCAGCGGCAACGGCTCCGCCTCCACCAACTCCGGATCATCGACCCGAAACGTCCGCACCCGCCCCGGCGCCGACCCCGGAGTCTCGAACCGCACCGTCACCCGCCCAAGCCCGCTCCCCTGCACCCACCCGCACCCGTACACGGCATGCCGCACATCGTGCCCCGCGGCCCACCGCCGCGCCCCGAGCGGCACCTCCTCGACGGACGCCTCCTCGACCTCCGCCGCGCCCGCCACCTCAGTCACGGCCCCGGCAGCCTCGCCCTCCCCCCGCTCAAGCCCGTCGGCCCGAGCCTGCGCGAAGAGATCCTCCTGCGTGTAGTCCGCAAGCCCCGTGACCCCCACGCCAAGGAGCCGCACGCCCCCTGTGGTGTCCACGGACTCCAGCAGCCGCGCGGCGGCCTCCCGCACCACCCCAGGGTCGTCCGTGGGCCCCCGCAGCGTCTCTGACCGCGTCAGCGTCGAGAAGTCGAACCGCCGCACCTTCAGCACGATGGTCCGCCCCGAGTGCCCGGCAGCCCGCAACCGCTCCACACACCGGTCGGCGAGCCGCGCCACCTCGCCCCTGACCCGCACCCGGTCGTGAATGTCCACGTCGTACGTGTCCTCGACACTGACCGACTTGGACTCCCGCTCCGCCACCACGGGCCGCTCGTCCCGCGCCTGCGCCATCGCGTACAGCGCGCTCCCGTGCGACTTCCCAAGAAGCCGTACGAGCTCGTCCTCGCCCGCCTCCGCGATCTCCCCCACCGTCGTGATCCCGCCCCGCCGCAGATGGTCCCCGGTGGCAGGACCGACCCCGGGCAGCGTCCGCACGGACATCGGCGCGAGCAGCTCCCGCTCGGTCCCCGGAACTATCAGCCGCAGACCATCGGGCTTGGCCTCCTCCGAGGCGATCTTCGCCAGCATCTTGGACGCGGCGAGCCCGACCGACCCCGCGAGTCCCGTCACCGTCTTGATGTCGGCACGCAACCGCTCCCCCACGGCCAGCGCCGACGCCTGGTCGCCGGCCACGCCGCCCGCTTCCAGGTCGACAAAAGCCTCGTCCAGGCTGAGCGGCTCCACCAGCGGCGACAGCTCACGCAGCAGCGCCATCACCTGCTCGCTGATCTCCCGGTAGAGCCCGAAGCGCGGCACCAGATAGGCGGCGTTCGGCGCGAGGCGGCGCGCCTGCCCCATGGGCATCGCCGAGTGCACACCGAGCTTCCGCGCCTCGTACGAAGCCGTGGCCACCACACCCCGCGGCCCGAGCCCGCCCACCACCACGGCTTTCCCGCGCAGACTCGGCTTCGCGGCCTGCTCGGCAGACGCGTAGAAGGCATCCATGTCGAGATGCAGAATCGTGGGCGCGGTTCTCACACCTCTGATGCTGCCCTACGCCACTGACAACGCCCCGAAACCGCCACCCCGACGGCGATGCCGCAACCGCCTCACACGGCCCGGTTACGCCGCCGCGCGAGCTCGTCGGCGGGGTTCTGACGCAGCAGCGTCTCCCCGGTGTCGATGCGCTCCCCGTGCAGCTGCGCAAGCGCCGCTTCCACGTCCCGCCACACGACGCCCACGGCGATCCCGAAGACCCCCTGACCGCCCTGGAGCAGATCGTGGACCTCGTCGGGCGACGTGCACTCGTACACCGTCGCGCCGTCGCTCATGAGCGTCATCCGCTCCAGATCCCGGAATCCGCGGTCGCGCAGATGCTGGACCGTGGTCCGGATGTTCTGCAGGGACACGCCGGTGTCCAGGAACCGCTTCACGATCTTCAGGACGACGACGTCCCGGAAGCTGTAGAGCCGCTGGGTCCCCGACCCGCCCGCGGACCGCACACTGGGCTCGACGAGCCCCGTACGGGCCCAGTAGTCGAGCTGGCGATACGTGATACCGGCGGCCGCACACGCGGTCGGCCCTCGGTACCCGATCTGTTCCTGTTCGGTCTGCCCGGACGTAGCGTCCCCGCTCCCCTGAACCGCCATCGGCCGCCTCGGAGAGTGATCGGCCGTGCTGCCGTGAAGCGGATACGGTCCGCCCATCGCCGTACCGTCGCCGCTGCTTCTCACGCCGACCTCCGTCCTTGACCTGCCTTCCCGACGGTAGGCAGTCACCAGGGGCTCGTCAACGATCGCCACACTCGGCACGCCGAGTGATAATCACCCTAAGAGTGGTTTGCCGCGCCTCACCGCCGGGAAAGGCTAGCCGAATGGTCCGTCGGGACCCTCCGGAGGCATCGGTTCACTGGCTGTTGGTGCCGAAGTCCTCGGGCGAGATCTGGTCGAGGAACTCGCGGAACTTCTCCACCTCGTCCTCCTGCTCGTCCGGAATGGCGATGCCGGCGTCGTCCAGGACCCCGTCACTGCCGTAGATCGGCGTTCCGGTGCGCAGCGCAAGCGCTATGGCGTCGGACGGCCGGGCGCTCACCTCGACTCCACTGGCGAAGACCAGCTCCGCGTAGAAGACCCCTTCGCGCAGGTCCGTGATGCGCACCTCGGTGAGCTCCTGACCCACCGCCTCCAGCACGTCCTTGAACAGGTCGTGGGTCAGCGGCCGTGCGGGCGCCATCCCCTGCTGTGCGAAGGCGATCGCGGTCGCCTCCCCTGGTCCGATCCAGATGGGGAGGTACCGATCGCCTCCCACTTCACGCAGGAGCACGATCGGTTGGTTGGAGGGCATTTCGACCCGGACACCTACGACGTCGAGCTCGTTCACACAGCAACCCTAGGACGTGCCCGGCAGGTTTGGGTAGTCGGGCACCTCTTGAGTCAGGGCAACCGCACCCCGAGAGCGGTCTGCACCAGTGCAGAGTGCAGCTTTCCGGTGAGCCCCGCCAGTTCCTTCGTACGAGCTTCCGCATGGGCCCTGGTCTGCGGATTACGGTGCCTCCGCAGGGGCGCCACGACCTGGTCGACGAGGCCGGCCTCGCGTTCGGCGGCGGTTTTCATGGCCCGCAGATGGCGCGGTTCGATGCCGAACCTGCCGAGTTCGACCACCAGGGCGGCGACCGTCACGGCCTCGGCGTCGTAACCACCTTCCGGCAACGGCGCGATGAGCCCGTACGTCTCCCACTCGTCGAGCTGCTCCGCGTCGATCTCGGCGGCCGCGAGCAGCTCGGCCCGGCCCACCCGGGCCGCCGTGGGCCCTTCGGCCTCGCCGGGGCCCAAGGCATCGCCGGGCCCTCTCGGCTGCCCCAGGGAGGGCAGCGGGGCCGCTTCTCCGCGCTCCAGGGCGTCCAGGTGCTCCCGGATGACCTTGAGCGGCAGATAGTGGTCCCGCTGCATCCGCAGGACGTGACCGAGCCGCTCGACGTCCTGCGGGCCGAACTTCCGGTACCCGGACGGCGTGCGTTCGGGCTCGATGAGCCCTTCCGACTCCAGGAATCGGATCTTGGAGATCGTGACCTCGGGAAATTCGTCACGCAGCGCGTTCAGGACGGCGCCGATGCTCATCAGCCGACGGTCCTCGGCGGCGGTGCCGTTCCCGGCACCGCCCCTCGGTGTTTGAAGCATGGACCTTCCTGACGGGTCAGATGCCGACGCCCCGCTGGCTCGCGTAGAAGACCAGCCGGTACTTACCGATCTGCACCTCGTCGCCGTTCGACAGCGCGACGGAGTCGATGCGCTCCCGGTTGACGTACGTGCCGTTGAGGCTGCCCACGTCCGCGACGGTGAAGGAACCGTCCTGGACGCGACGGAACTCCACGTGGCGGCGCGACACGGTCACGTCGTCCAGGAAGATGTCGCTCTGCGGGTGACGCCCTGCCGTGGTCAGCTCGCCGTCCAGGAGGAAGCGGCTGCCCGAGTTCGGACCGCGGCGCACCACGAGGAGCGCCGAGCCGAGCGGCAACGCGTCGACGGCGGCCTGGGCCTCCGGCGAGAGGGCGGGCGAGGCGGTCTGCCCCGTCACCTCGGCGTCATAGGCCTCGAGGCCCGAGATGGAGATCGTCGAGGTCGTCTCGGACGGACGCTCCGGCGCGGCCCCGGCCCGCAGCGGCGCGCCGCAGTTGGAGCAGAACCGGCTCGCGTCGGCGTTGCGGTTCCCGCACCTCGTACACACCAGGGCCATGGACGGATCCTCCTGCCGCGGCTGCCCCGCGGGGGCATTGGACGCGTACGGACCAGGGGTAAACCCTCCACCCGTACTTGAGGTTGACGGTTCTCCGAAACCTATGCGGCCCGCACCGGCAGGGTCAACAGACGACGCGCCCTGTCCGCCCGAAATGTCACCGCCAGGACCACCGACCTGATCACGGAACATCGGGCGCTCGCCGCCCTGGTCCTCGGCGGCGTCTCCATGGCGCGGCGCACGGTGCCGGGCAGTGGCGGGATTGCCGCTGTCCTCGCGCGAACGCTTGCCGAACAACTTCTCAAACAACTTCACGGGCGATTCCCCTTGACCGAAACAGACCCGCCCGTGGGGCAGGACGAACCCTGATTGCACACACCGGCGTACATCGGCGTACCAGACATCCTCACAACGTCCGTACCCGCCAAACAGTTTCCACCACGCACCACGCTTACAGTGCGCCGACCCCCCGCAACCTCATGCCCTCCCCGGACGGCCCCCATGCGCCCCCGCCTCACTGGGAGGACGACCGAGCGTAGTCAGGCCGCTTCGCGGGTCGCAAGGCGTCCACCACGATCTTCTCCGCTCGCGCCACGGTGACCGTGGCCTGCTCCTTCTCCAGAGTCTGCACCACCCCACCAGGGATGTTCAGCGCCGGCTCGAGGTCCTGCGGCTTGCCGATCACCTTGAAGCGATAGGGCTTGCCGACCTTGCGGCCGTCCACCCGTACGCCACCACCGTCCGTGTCCGACAGGTAGGTGCTTGCCACCACGCGCACGTCATTGATCTGGATGGCCTCGGCCCCCGCAGCGCGCAGTTCCTGAATGGCGTCGAGCAGCATGTCCGCCTCAACCGACCCCTTCTTGTCATCGATGGTCAGCGTGATGCCAGGACCCTGCGCGGCCACGGTGCCCGCCAGAATGCCGAGTTGTCTTTCCTTCTCGACCGTCTGCTTGCGGGCCTCCTCGGCCTGGTCCGAGCTGTTCTCGAGCCCGGTGCGCTGATCCTCCAGACGCTGCTTCTCATCTTCCAGACGCTGCGTACGGTCATCCAGTTCATCGAGGATGCGTACGAGATCTTCCTGACGTGCTCCGCGCAGTGCGCTGCTGTCGTTGTTGGAGCGCACCTGGATGGCCAGGCCGAGCCCCAGGACGAACAGCAGCAGGGCGACGATCAGTTGGGGACGCGTGACACGCGGCGGCCACAGCGCCTCCACCAGCCGCTGACGGCCCTTCAATGGCTGCTGCTCGCTCTGCGCGGGCGCGGCGTCGTCCGCCGGCTCCACGGGCGCGCTCGGCACCTCGGGGGGCAGTTCCTTGTGCCGGTTGTCGTTCCCGGGCGTCTCGTCCGTGGCCATCGGCGTCACGCCCGGAAGATGTGTCGGCGGATGGCGGCGGCGTTGGAGAAGATCCGGATGCCAAGCACCACCACGACACCGGTGGAGAGCTGAGCGCCTACGCCCAACTTGTCGCCCAGGAACACGATGAGGGCGGCCACGACCACGTTCGAGAGGAACGAGACCACGAAGACCTTGTCGTCGAAGATCCCGTCGAGCATCGCGCGCAGGCCTCCGAACACCGCGTCGAGCGCGGCGACGACGGCGATCGGAAGGTACGGCTCGACCACCGCCGGAACCTCGGGCCGGACCAACAATCCGGCCACGACTCCCACGACGAGGCCCAGTACGGCGATCACTATGTGCCCTTTCCTGCCTTCGGCTCTGCTGTACGTACGGTCACACTCGGTGCTGCCGGGAGTCGGAGGCTCTCCTGTACGGAAATGCTGGTCCTGACCCCGAAGTTCTCCTGCAGAGCATGCAGATACTGACCGTCGCGACTGTTCTGGAATCTCGTGCTCAACCGCTGCCCGTCCCCCACGGCAAGCACCGTATAGGGCGGCACCAGCGGCTTGTTGTCGACCAGTATCGCGTCACCCGCGGCCCTGATCGCCGACAGAGCGGTCAGCCGCTGGTCGTTGATGGCGATCGCCTCCGCGCCCGACTGCCACAGGCCGTTGACCACCCGCTGCATGTCGCGGTCCCGCACCCGTCCGGTGTCGGAGAACCCGCTGCTCTCCCGCGGTCCGCCACCGCCCTGGTCGGCTGCCTTGGCGTCGTCCACGACGAGCTTCACGCCCGGCCCGTCCACCTCTGTGGCACCGGAGAGCAGAGCCACCAACCCGCCCTGGCTTCCGCCGTGCTTCTTCAGCGCCTCACGCTGCCGCTCGCTCACGTCGTCGCGGAGCGTCTCGACGTCTTCTTCGAGCTTGTCCGCGTCCGAAGTCGCCGACTCGATCCGGTCGATGAGCTCCGCGCGCTCCTTGGCGACGACCGGAGCCGCTATCCGCGCCTGCGCGGCTCCCACGGTCACCACCAGAGCGGCGAGTACGAGCCCGAGTGCGAGCCCGAGCTTGGCGCGCAGCGGACGCGGAACGCCGCCGTCCCCCTTCTCCTTCTTGCGGGCAGCCGCCTCCGCGTATCCCTCGTCCAGGCTGTGGTCCATGACGGTGGTGAGCAGCGACATGGAGGCGTCCGGGCGCCGGGGGCGCGAGGGGGTGCTCCGAACGGGGGGCTGCTGCGGCATGCCGCACATCGTCGCACGTCGCGGGCCGTAACCCCCAAATTCCCCACCCCCC
>NZ_JBHYIG010000239.1:0-15424 GCF_042740015.1 Streptomyces sp. NPDC059037 | reverse complement strand
CCGGAACCCATCGGTTCCGGTCACCCCGGCGGCACGTTTCTGCTGAGCTTTTCCCTTGCGGGATCAGACGTCGTCGTGGGCGACGGCGCGACGCGCGTCGGCGTCCAGGACGCCCCAGCTGATCAGCTGCTCGGTGAGGACCGAGGGCGACTGGTCGTAGATGACGGCGAGGGTGCGCAGGTCGTCCTGGCGGATCGAGAGCACCTTGCCGTTGTAGTCACCACGCTGCGACTGGATCGTGGCCGCGTACCGCTGGAGGGGGCCCGCCTTCTCGGCCGGCACGTGCGCGAGGCGCTCCAGGTCGAGGACGAGCTTGGGCGGCGGCTCGGCGGCACCGCCCGGAGCGGTGCCGGGCAGCAGCTCCTGGACCGGGACTCCGTAGAAGTCCGCCAGCTCGGCGAGGCGCTGTACGGTCACGGCGCGGTCGCCGCGCTCGTACGAGCCGACCACTACCGCCTTCCAGCGACCCTGGGACTTCTCCTCGACGCCGTGGAGGGAAAGGCCCTGCTGGGTGCGGATGGCGCGGAGCTTGGCCCCGAGCTGTTTGGCGTATTCGCTGGACATAAAGCTCCCCGGACGCTGGGACAACGTGCGGCTCCGCCGCGCTGCTGGTAACTCACTGTGAGGTTACGCAGCGTTACTTGGCTGCGTCAAGCCGAATGGTCCGTACCGCCCCTTCCGAGGGGGGTCGTGACCGGCGGTGTTGCCACTGCTGGTACCGTTGATGGCGCAAATCCGACGTCCTTTAAGGTCCGTCCCGTGAGGCGGAGAAGGAGGTCCGTTTCATATGGACACGCACGACACGAACGAACCCGATGTCGCCCGGCCCGTGCTCGAAGGCCCGGACATCGCACGGGTGTTGACCCGTATCGCCCACGAGATCGTCGAGCGCGCCAAGGGCGCGGACGATGTGGTGCTGCTAGGCATTCCCACCCGCGGCGTCTTCCTCGCCCGGCGCCTCGCCGAGAAGCTCGAAGAGATCACCGGACGGAAGATCCCGGTTGGCTCACTCGACATCACCATGTACCGCGACGATCTGCGCATGCATCCGCCGCGCGCACTCGCCCGCACCGAGATCCCCGGTGACGGCATCGACGGCCGCCTCGTCGTCCTCGTCGACGACGTGCTCTTCTCCGGTCGCACCATCCGCGCCGCCCTCGACGGTCTGAACGACATCGGGCGCCCGCGCGCGGTGCAGCTCGCCGTCCTCGTCGACCGCGGTCACCGCGAACTCCCGATCCGCGCCGACTACGTCGGCAAGAACCTCCCCACGTCGCTGCGGGAGACGGTCAAGGTGCAGCTCGCCGAGGAGGACGGCCGAGACGCCGTACTGCTCGGTGCCAAGCCCGCCTCCGCGTAAGACCGGCTTCCCCACGGGCCCCGGGGCACACCCCTGCGCGCCCGCGTGCCCGCACACCTCCCCATCACGGAGTACACCCAGATGATGCGACACCTCATCTCGGCCGCCGACCTCACCCGCGACGACGCCGTTCTCATCCTCGACACCGCCGAGGAGATGGCCCGGGTCGCCGACCGGCCGATCAAGAAGCTGCCCGCGCTGCGCGGCCGTACGATCTGCAACCTCTTCTTCGAGGACTCGACCCGGACCCGGATCTCCTTCGAAGCCGCCGAGAAGCGCCTCTCCGCGGACGTCATCAACTTCGCCGCCAAGGGATCCAGCGTCTCCAAGGGCGAATCCCTGAAGGACACCGCCCAGACCCTGGAGGCGATGGGCGTCGACGCCGTCGTCATCCGGCACGGCGCGTCCGGCGCCCCCTATCGGCTCGCCACCTCCGGCTGGATCGACGCCCCCGTGATCAACGCGGGCGACGGCACCCACCAGCACCCCACGCAGGCCCTGCTCGACGCCTTCACCATGCGGCGCCGCCTCGTCGGCAAGGACGAGGGCCTTGGCCAGGACCTCGGCGGCAAGCGCGTCACGCTCGTCGGCGACGTCCTGCACAGCCGCGTCGCGCGCTCCAACGTCGACCTGCTGCACACCCTCGGCGCCGAGGTCACCCTGGTCGCCCCGCCCACGCTCGTGCCGGTCGGCGTCGACACCTGGCCCTGCGACGTGTCGTACGACCTGGACCGGGTGCTCCCGAAGTCCGACGCCGTGATGATGCTGCGGGTGCAGCGCGAGCGCATGAACGCCGCGTTCTTCCCCACCGAGCGCGAGTACTCGCGCCGCTACGGCCTCGACGGCGAGCGCATGGCGAAGATGCCCGAGCACGCCATCGTGATGCACCCCGGCCCGATGGTCCGCGGCATGGAGATCACCGCCGAGGTCGCCGACTCCGACCGCTGCACGGTCATCGAGCAGGTCGCCAACGGCGTCCACACCCGGATGGCCGTTCTCTACCTGCTCCTGGGCGGGAATGAACCCGCCGTCACCCACACCCGCCCGCCCGTCTCCCACCACCACCCTTCTGACGAGCGCTTCGCGCACCCCCGCTCTACCGGTTCCGAGGAGAAGTAAGACCATGAGCAAGACCCTGATCCGTGGTGCGAAGGTCCTTGGCGGCGAGCCCCAGGACGTCCTGATCGACGGCGAGACCATCATCGAGATCGGCACCGGCATCGACGCGGGCGACGCCACCGTCGTCGAGGCCGAGGGCAAGATCCTGCTGCCCGGCCTCGTCGACCTGCACACCCACCTGCGCGAGCCCGGCCGCGAGGACTCCGAGACCGTCCTCACCGGTACGCGCGCGGCCGCCTCCGGTGGCTACACCGCCGTGTTCGCCATGGCCAACACCTTCCCGGTCGCCGACACCGCCGGCGTCGTCGAGCAGGTCTACCGCCTCGGCAAGGAGTCCGGCTACGCGGACGTGCAGCCGATCGGCGCCGTCACCGTGGGCCTTGAGGGCAAGAAGCTCGCCGAGCTCGGCGCCATGCACGAGTCCGCCGCCGGAGTCACCGTCTTCTCCGACGACGGCAAGTGCGTCGACGACGCCGTGATCATGCGCCGCGCCCTGGAGTACGTGAAGGCCTTCAACGGCGTCGTCGCCCAGCACGCGCAGGAGCCCCGCCTCACCGAGGGCGCCCAGATGAACGAGGGCGTCGTCTCCGCGGAGCTCGGCCTCGGCGGCTGGCCCGCCGTCGCCGAGGAGTCGATCATCGCGCGTGACGTGCTGCTCGCCGAGCACGTCGGCTCGCGGGTGCACATCTGCCACCTGTCGACCGCCGGATCCGTCGAGATCGTCCGCTGGGCGAAGTCGCGCGGCATCGACGTCACCGCCGAGGTCACGCCGCACCACCTGCTCCTCACCGACGAGCTCGTCCGCTCGTACAACCCCGTCTACAAGGTCAACCCGCCGCTGCGCACCGAGCGCGACGTGATGGCGCTGCGCGAGGCGCTCGCCGACGGCACCATCGACATCGTCGCCACCGACCACGCCCCGCACCCGCACGAGGACAAGGACTGCGAGTGGGCCGCGGCCGCCATGGGCATGGTGGGCCTGGAGACCGCGCTCTCCGTCGTCCAGCAGACGATGGTCGAGACCGGCCTGCTCACCTGGGCCGCGGTCGCCGACCGGATGTCCGTCAAGCCCGCCGAGATCGGCGGGGCGTCGGGCCACGGCCGTCCCGTCTCGGAGGGTGAGCCCGCGAACCTCACGCTCGTCGATCCGGCATACCGTGGGGTCGTGGACCCCGCGGGCTTCGCCTCGCGCAGCGGCAACACCCCCTACGAGGGCCGTGAGCTGCCGGGCCGCGTGACGCACACGTGGCTGCGGGGCCGCGCCACGCTCGTCGACGGGAAGCTCGCGTGACATCTCTTCTGGAACTGGCCGCCGGGAAGGAATCGGCGGACGTGACCGACTGGGCCGCCCGCGCCGGCTGGGTCGTCGGACTCCTTCTCTTCATCGCGCTCGTCTACTGGCTGATGCGCGAGGGCTGGAAGTGGCGCGGCACGCTCCAGAGCGACCTGCCGCCGCTTCCCGTGGTGCCGGATGACGCGGGCCCGGCGAGACTTGAGCTCAGCGGCCGCTACCACGGCTCGACCTCGGCAGGGCAGTGGCTCGACCGCATCGTGGCGCACGGTCTCGGCACCCGCAGCCGCGTGGAGCTGACGCTCACGGACGCGGGCCTCGATGTCGTACGCCCCGGGGCCGCCGACTTCTTCGTCCCGGTGGCCCAGCTGCGCGAGGCCCGCCTCGACAAGGGCATCGCCGGCAAGGTCCTGGCCGAGGGCGGACTGCTGATCGTCACGTGGGAGCACGGCGAGAAGCTGATCGACTCCGGCTTCCGCTCGGACACCGCGGCCGAGCAGGCCGAGTGGGTCGAGGCCATCAACAACATGATCAACACCAAGAGCACGAACAGCACTACGGAAGGCACCGCACGATGACGACCTCCACCAGGGGAGCCAGCAAGGTTCCCGCCGTACTCGTCCTGGAGGACGGCCGCATCTTCCGCGGCCGCGCCTACGGGGCCGTGGGGGAGACCTTCGGCGAAGCGGTGTTCTCCACCGGCATGACCGGCTACCAGGAGACGCTGACCGACCCCTCGTACCACCGCCAGGTCGTCGTCATGACGGCCCCGCACGTCGGCAACACCGGCGTCAACGACGAGGACCCCGAGTCGAAGCGGATCTGGGTCGCCGGATACGTCGTGCGTGACCCCGCGCGCGTGTCCTCCAACTGGCGCTCCCAGCGCACCCTCGACGAGGAACTCGTCGACCAGGGCGTCGTGGGCATCAGCGGCATCGACACGCGTGCGCTCACCCGCCACCTGCGCGAGCGCGGCGCGATGCGCGTCGGCATCTTCTCCGGCAACGCGCTTCCGGACGCGGGCGTCATGCTCGCCGAGGTCCGCCAGCAGCCCGAGATGAAGGGCTCGAACCTCGCCGCGGAGGTCGCCACCAAGGAGACGTACGTCGTCCCCGCGATCGGCGAGAAGCGCTTCACGGTCGCCGCCGTCGACCTCGGCATCAAGGGCATGACCCCGCACCGCATGGCCGAGCGCGGCATCGAGGTGCACGTCCTGCCCGCGACCGCGACCGCCGATGACATCTACGCGGTCGAGCCCGACGGCGTGTTCTTCTCCAACGGTCCCGGCGACCCGGCGACCGCGGACGGCCCCGTTGCCGTCATGCGAGCCGTCCTGGAGCGCAAGACGCCGCTGTTCGGCATCTGCTTCGGCAACCAGATCCTCGGCCGCGCCCTGGGCTTTGGCACGTACAAGCTGAAGTACGGCCACCGCGGCATCAACCAGCCGGTGCAGGACCGCACCACCGGCAAGGTCGAGGTCACCGCGCACAACCACGGCTTCGCCGTGGACGCGCCGCTCGACAAGGCCTCCGACACCCCTTACGGACGCGCCGAGGTCTCCCACGTGTGCCTCAACGACCAGGTGGTGGAGGGGCTCCAGCTCCTCGACCAGCCCGCGTTCAGCGTCCAGTACCACCCCGAAGCGGCTGCGGGACCGCACGACGCCGCGTACCTCTTCGACCGCTTCGTATCCCTGATGGAGGGCCAGCGTGCCTAAGCGCACCGATATCCAGTCCGTCCTGGTCATCGGCTCCGGCCCGATCGTCATCGGCCAGGCAGCGGAGTTCGACTACTCCGGCACCCAGGCCTGCCGCGTGCTCAAGGCCGAGGGCCTGCGCGTCATCCTGGTCAACTCCAACCCGGCGACGATCATGACCGACCCGGAGATCGCCGACGCCACGTACGTCGAGCCGATCACCCCCGAGTTCGTCGAGAAGATCATCGCCAAGGAGCGCCCCGACGCGCTGCTTCCGACGCTGGGCGGCCAGACGGCCCTCAACACGGCGATCTCGATGCACGAGCAGGGTGTGCTCGAGAAGTACGGCGTCGAGCTCATCGGCGCCAACGTCGAGGCGATCAACAAGGGCGAGGACCGCGACCTCTTCAAGGGCGTCGTCGAAGAGGTCCACAAGAAGATCGGGCACGGCGAGTCCGCCCGCTCGTACATCTGCCACTCCATGGACGACGTCCTCAAGGGCGTCGACGAGCTCGGCGGCTACCCCGTGGTCGTCCGCCCCTCCTTCACCATGGGCGGCGCCGGCTCCGGCTTCGCGCACGACGAGGAGGAGCTGCGCCGCATCGCCGGACAGGGACTCACGCTCTCGCCGACCACCGAGGTGCTCCTGGAGGAGTCCATCCTCGGCTGGAAGGAGTACGAGCTGGAGCTGATGCGCGACAAGCACGACAACGTGGTGGTCGTCTGCTCCATCGAGAACTTCGACCCGATGGGCGTGCACACCGGCGACTCGATCACGGTCGCGCCCGCGATGACGCTGACCGACCGCGAGTACCAGATCCTGCGTGACGTCGGCATCGCGATCATCCGCGAGGTCGGCGTCGACACCGGCGGCTGCAACATCCAGTTCGCGATCGACCCGAAGGACGGCCGGGTCATCGTCATCGAGATGAACCCGCGCGTCTCGCGGTCCTCCGCGCTCGCGTCGAAGGCCACCGGCTTCCCGATCGCGAAGATCGCCGCGAAGCTGGCCGTCGGCTACACGCTGGACGAGATCCCGAACGACATCACCGAGAAGACCCCGGCCTCCTTCGAGCCGACCCTCGACTACGTCGTGGTCAAGGCGCCGCGTTTCGCCTTCGAGAAGTTCCCTTCGGCGGACTCGACCCTGACGACCACCATGAAGTCGGTCGGCGAGGCCATGGCGATCGGCCGCAACTTCACCGAGGCGCTGCAGAAGGCGCTGCGCTCGCTGGAGAAGAAGGGCTCGCAGTTCACCTTCGTGGGCGAGCCCGGCGACAAGGCGGAGCTCCTGGCGGAGGCCGTGCGGCCGACCGACGGGCGCATCAACTCCGTCATGCAGGCCATCCGCGCCGGCGCCACCCCGGAGGAGGTCTTCGACGCCACGAAGATCGACCCGTGGTTCGTCGACCAGCTCTTCCTGATCAAGGAGATCGCGGACGAGCTGACCGCCGCCGAGCGCCTGGACGCCGACCTCCTCGCCGAGGCCAAGCGGCACGGCTTCTCCGACGCGCAGATCGCCGAGATCCGTGGCCTGCGCGAGGACGTCGTGCGCGAGGTGCGGCACGCCCTCGGTGTCCGCCCGGTCTACAAGACGGTCGACACCTGCGCCGCCGAGTTCGCCGCGAAGACGCCGTACTTCTACTCCTCGTACGACGAGGAGAACGAGGTCGCCAAGCGCGACAAGCCCGCGGTCATCATCCTGGGCTCGGGCCCCAACCGCATCGGCCAGGGCATCGAGTTCGACTACTCCTGCGTCCACGCCTCCTTCGCGCTGAGCGACGCGGGCTACGAGACCGTGATGGTCAACTGCAACCCCGAGACCGTCTCCACGGACTACGACACCTCCGATCGGCTGTACTTCGAGCCGCTCACGCTCGAGGACGTCCTGGAGATCGTCAACGCCGAGGCACAGGCAGGGCCGATCGCGGGCGTCATCGTCCAGCTCGGCGGCCAGACCCCGCTGGGTCTTTCGCAGGCCCTGAAGGACAACGGCGTGCCGGTCGTGGGCACCTCGCCCGAGGCCATCCACGCCGCCGAGGACCGCGGCGCCTTCGGCCGCGTGCTCGCCGAGGCCGGCCTGCCCGCGCCCAAGCACGGCACCGCCACCACCTTCGCCGAGGCCAAGGCCATCGCCGACGAGATCGGCTACCCCGTCCTCGTACGCCCGTCGTACGTGCTCGGCGGCCGCGGCATGGAGATCGTGTACGACGAGGCCCGCCTCTCCTCGTACATCGAGGAGTCGACCGAGATCAGCCCCTCGCGGCCGGTCCTGGTCGACCGCTTCCTGGACGACGCGATCGAGATCGACGTGGACGCGCTCTACGACGGCACCGAGCTCTACCTCGGCGGCGTCATGGAGCACATCGAGGAGGCCGGCATCCACTCCGGCGACTCGGCGTGCGCGCTGCCCCCGATCACCCTCGGCGGCTTCGACATCAAGCGCCTTCGCGCCTCCACGGAGGGCATCGCCAAGGGCGTCGGCGTGCGCGGGCTGATCAACATCCAGTTCGCGATGGCCGGCGACATTCTGTACGTCCTCGAAGCCAACCCGCGTGCCTCGCGCACCGTCCCCTTCACCTCGAAGGCGACCGCGGTGCCGCTGGCCAAGGCCGCCGCGCGCATCTCGCTCGGCGCGACCATCGCCGAGCTGCGCGCCGAGGGCATGCTGCCCGCGACCGGCGACGGCGGCACGCTGCCGATGGACGCGCCGATCTCGGTGAAGGAAGCCGTCATGCCGTGGAGCCGCTTCCGCGACATCCACGGGCGTGGCGTCGACACGGTCCTCGGCCCGGAGATGCGCTCCACCGGTGAAGTCATGGGCATCGACTCGGTGTTCGGCACCGCGTACGCCAAGTCGCAGGCGGGCGCCTACGGTCCGCTGCCGACCAAGGGCCGTGCCTTCATCTCCGTCGCCAACCGCGACAAGCGCTCGATGATCTTCCCGGCGCGCGAACTGGTCGCGCACGGCTTCGAGTTGCTCGCCACGTCCGGCACGGCCGAGGTGCTCAAGCGCAACGGCATCAACGCCACCGTCGTGCGCAAGCAGTCCGAGGGCGAGGGCCCGAACGGCGAGAAGACGATCGTCCAGCTGATCCACGACGGCGGCGTCGACCTCATCGTCAACACCCCGTACGGCACCGGCGGCCGCCTCGACGGCTACGACATCCGTACGGCCGCCGTGTCCCGCTCCGTGCCGTGCCTGACGACGGTCCAGGCGCTCGCCGCCGCCGTCCAGGGCATCGACGCGCTCAACCACGGGGACGTGGGCGTCCGTTCACTCCAGGAACACGCGGAGCATCTGACCGCGGCCCGCGACTAGCAGCCCACTAGGGGGACACCGATCCGGTGTCCCCCTTCTGGTGAGGACACCTCCATGTACAAATTCTTCTTCAACCTCGTCTTCAAGCGCATGGACCCGGAGCAGGCCCACTACATGGCCTTCCGCTGGATCCGGCTCGCGGCCCGCATCCCCGTGCTGCGCACCTTCGTCGCGGCCGTCCTCGCGCCGCGCCACAAGGAGCTGCGCACCGAGGCCTTCGGGCTGCGGATGCACGGTCCCTTCGGGCTCGCGGCGGGCTTCGACAAGAACGCCGTCGCGATCGACGGCATGTCGATGCTGGGCTTCGACCACATCGAGATCGGCACGGTCACGGGCGAGCCGCAGCCGGGCAACCCCAAGAAGCGTCTTTTCCGCCTCGTCGCGGACCGGGCGCTGATCAACCGCATGGGCTTCAACAACGAAGGCTCGGCGGCCGTGGCCGAGCGTCTGGGCGCCCGGAAGGCCGTCTTCAAGACGGTCGTGGGCGTGAACATCGGCAAGACCAAGGTCGTGCCCGAGGAGGAGGCCGCCGCCGACTACGTGAAGTCGACCGAGCGGCTCGCCGCCCACGCCGACTACCTCGTGGTCAACGTGTCGTCCCCGAACACCCCCGGCCTGCGCAACCTCCAGGCCACGGAGTCGCTGCGCCCGCTCCTGACCGCCGTACGCGAGGCGGCCGACCGCAGTGTCACCGGGCGGCGCGTGCCGCTCCTCGTGAAGATCGCCCCCGACCTGGCGGACGAGGACATCGACGCGGTGGCGGACCTGGCCGTCGAGCTCGGCCTGGACGGCATCATCGCCACGAACACGACCATCGCCCGCGAAGGACTCGGTTTGCAATCCGAACCTTCGCTCTACGGAGAGACCGGCGGACTCTCCGGGGCTCCGCTCAAGGAGCGCTCCCTCGAAGTCCTGCGCCGCCTCTACGCGCGCGTGGGCGACCGCATCACGCTCGTGGGCGTCGGCGGCATCGAGAACGCCGAGGACGCCTGGCAGCGGATCCTCGCCGGCGCCACCCTGGTCCAGGGCTACAGCGCGTTCATCTACGAAGGGCCCTTCTGGGGCCGCGCGATCCACAAGGGCCTCGCCGCGCGCCTCGGGGCGAGCCCGTACGCCACCCTCGCCGACGCCGTCGGCGCCGACGTGAGGAAGTCCGAATGACCAGCATGAGCGCCCTTGAACCCTTCGGTACGCGCCTGCGCCGGGCCATGGACGAGCGCGGCCCGCTCTGCGTCGGCATCGACCCGCACGCGTCCCTGCTGTCCGCCTGGGGTCTGAACGACGACATCGCGGGCCTGGAGCGGTTCACGGGGACGGTCGTCGAGGCCCTCGCCGGGACCGTCGCCGTCTTCAAGCCGCAGAGCGCGTTCTTCGAGCGCTTCGGGTCGCGCGGCATCGCCGTACTGGAGAAGGCGGTCCAGGAGCTGCGCGCGGCCGGTGCCCTGGTGGTCATGGACGCCAAGCGCGGTGACATCGGCTCGACCATGGCCGCGTACGCCGAGACCTTCCTGCACAAGGACTCGCCGCTGTTCAGCGACGCCCTCACGGTCTCGCCCTACCTGGGCTACGGCTCGCTGAAGCCGGCCGTCGACCTCGCACGTGAGAACGGCACGGGCCTCTTCGTGCTCGCCCTCACCTCGAACCCCGAGGGCGCCGAGGTGCAGCACGCGGTGCGCGAGGACGGCCGCACGGTCGGCGCGACGATGCTGGGGCACCTGGCCGCCGACAACGCCGGCGCGGAGCCCCTGGGGTCCTTCGGCGCCGTCGTCGGGGCGACCCTGGGGGACCTGTCCTCCTACGACCTCAAGATCAACGGCCCGCTGCTCGCCCCCGGGATCGGGGCTCAGGGGGCCACGCCCGCGGATCTGCCGGGTGTCTTCGGGGCGTCCGTACGCAATGTCGTGCCGAGCGTCAGCCGGGGGGTCCTGCGGCACGGTCCGGACGTGGCGGGGCTGCGTGACGCGGCCGCCCGTTTCGCGGACGAGATCCGTGCGGCGGTCGCCTCTGCCTGAGATCGCTCTCTCCGCCCCGTTCCGGACTTCCGGAGCCGGGGCGGAGCTGTTTTTACGCCCTCGGAGGACGCTTGGGGACGGGCGCATGTGTTTCGTAGATGGCTCACCAGGCCAAATCCGGGGCGAAATGCCTGATATGTACGGCTCGACAGAGGCTGACCAGGACTTTTCGTCTGTTCTCGCTGACTCTGGCGGCCATGGCCGCTAGTCTCCGACGAGAGCGAACGGGCAAGCGCGTTGCACGTTGCTCACCAGGTGTGGGGCGACTAGGTTCCTCACCGGTCCGTATCCGACAGTTCGACATCCGAGGTGACGTAGGCGTGGCTCTTCCGCCCCTTACCCCTGAACAGCGCGCAGCCGCGCTCGAAAAGGCCGCCGCGGCTCGCCGGGAGCGGGCCGAGGTCAAGAATCGACTCAAGCACTCCGGCGCCTCGCTTCACGAGGTCATCAAGCAGGGTCAGGAGAACGATGTCATCGGCAAGATGAAGGTCTCCGCCCTCCTGGAGTCACTGCCCGGCGTGGGCAAGGTCCGCGCCAAGCAGATCATGGAGCGTCTTGGCATCTCCGAGAGTCGCCGCGTGCGCGGTCTCGGCTCGAATCAGATCGCATCACTGGAGCGTGAGTTCGGCGGCAGTGCCGCTGGCTGATGTTCTCAGGCACTCCTGAGAACCTGGATAATCGCTGCATGGCTGCAACATCCCGGGGGACGACCCCCGTGCCCCCGGACGTACGTCCGCGGCTGACCGTGCTCTCCGGCCCCTCCGGGGTCGGCAAGAGCACGGTCGTCGCTCATATGCGCAAGGAACACCCCGAGGTCTGGCTCTCGGTCTCGGCCACGACCCGCAAGCCGCGGCCCGGCGAAAAGCACGGCGTCCAGTATTTCTTCGTCTCCGACGAGGAAATGGACAAGCTGATCGCCAATGGCGAGCTGCTCGAATGGGCCGAGTTCGCGGGAAACCGCTATGGCACACCGCGGGCCGCGGTGATCGAGCGCCTGGAGGCGGGCGAGCCCGTTCTCCTGGAAATCGATCTGCAGGGCGCGCGCCTGGTGCGCGAGTCGATGCCCGAGGCGCAGCTGGTCTTCCTCGCCCCGCCGAGCTGGGACGAGCTGGTCCGCCGGCTCACCGGCCGCGGCACCGAGGCGCCCGAGGTCATCGAGCGCAGGCTCGAGGCCGCGAAGACCGAACTCGCCGCCGAGGAAGAGTTCGATACGACCCTGGTCAATACCTCCGTCGAGGACGTGGCCCGTGAGCTGCTAGCCTTGATGAAAGTTGTTTGATCTTCACCACGGTTCGACCATCATGGCCGACCACAGTTTGATCTTCATTTCCCCATCGGAAGGCAGAGCGTGTCCTCTTCCATCACCGCGCCCGAGGGCATCATCAACCCGCCGATTGATGAGCTGCTCGAAGCTACCGACTCGAAGTACAGCCTCGTGATCTACGCCGCCAAGCGCGCGCGCCAGATCAACGCGTACTACTCGCAGCTCGGTGAGGGCCTGCTGGAGTACGTCGGCCCCCTGGTGGACACGCACGTCCACGAGAAGCCGCTCTCGATCGCGCTCCGCGAGATCAACGCGGGTCTGCTGACGTCCGAGGCCATCGAGGGCCCGGCTCAGTAGGCATCAGTTTTCTCTGAGCATTTCTTTGGCCACAGGCCCGGCAGCGCGGCTGTCGGGCCTGTGGTGTGTCATGGAGTCGTACGTCTCCGAGTGTGGGGATCCGAGTGCGGGGAGGCACCGTGGGCAAGCCCAAGGTCGTTCTGGGGGTCAGTGGCGGGATCGCCGCGTACAAGGCCTGTGAGCTGCTGCGGCGGCTGACCGAGTCGGGCCACGACGTACGCGTCGTGCCGACGGATTCGGCGCTGCACTTCGTGGGGGCCGCGACCTGGTCGGCGCTGTCCGGCAACCCGGTCTCGACCGAGGTATGGGACTCCGTCCACGAGGTGCCGCACGTCCGGATCGGTCAGGCGGCCGACATCGTCATCGTCGCCCCGGCGACCGCCGACATCATGGCGAAGGCGGCCCACGGCCTCGCCGACGACCTCCTGACGAACACGCTCCTGACCGCCCGCTGTCCGGTGATCTTCGCACCCGCGATGCACACGGAAATGTGGGAGCACCCCGCCACCCAGGAGAACGTCGCCACGCTCCGCCGCCGCGGCGCCCTCGTCATCGAGCCCGCCGTCGGCCGCCTCACCGGCGTGGACACGGGCAAGGGCCGCTTCCCCGAGCCCGCCGAGCTCTTCGAGGTCGTACGCCGTGTCCTCGCACGCGGCGACCTGGCCCGCGACCTCACGGGCCGGCACGTGGTGGTCAGCGCCGGCGGGACGCGCGAGCCGCTCGACCCGGTCCGCTTCCTCGGCAACCGCTCCTCCGGCAAGCAGGGCTACGCGCTCGCGCGCAGCGCGGCCGCCCGGGGAGCCAGGGTCACGCTGCTCTCGGCGAACGCCGCGCTGCCGGACCCGGCGGGCGTGGACGTCGTGCCCGTCGGCACGGCCGTCCAGCTCCGCGAAGCGGTCCTCAAGGCCGCGGCGGACGCCGACGCGGTGGTGATGGCCGCCGCCGTGGCCGACTTCCGGCCCGAGACGTATGCGACCGGGAAGATCAAGAAGAAGGACGGGCAGGAGCCGGCCCCGATCGCCCTGGTCCGCAACCCCGACATCCTGGCCGAGATCGCGGGTGACCGCCCGCGGCCCGGCCAGGTCGTCGTCGGCTTCGCCGCCGAGACCGACGACGTCCTCGCCAACGGCCGCGCCAAGCTGGCGCGCAAGGGCTGCGATCTGCTGGTCGTCAACGAGGTCGGCGAACGCAAGACGTTCGGCTCCGAGGAGAACGAGGCGGTCGTGCTCGGCGCGGACGGCAGTGAGACGCCGGTGCCGTACGGCCCGAAGGAAGCGCTGGCGGACACCGTCTGGGATCTGGTGGCGGAACGCCTGACGAAGTAGTCGCTGAACGTTCAGTGAGGGCAGTGATCGTTGAACGTCTGGTGAAGTCGGGGCGTAACCTCGAGAAGGCAGTAGAGGATCGGCCTTCCGACGTAAGGGGCGCAAACCCCGAGGTCGGATGTCACATTCGCCCCACTGGGCGCGTCAAACCCGGGAAATTCGGGCGCGAGGCCCTCTGGTGGAGACCGATCGTCGTACCGCACAATGCAGTGCCGCAGGTCACAGCGCTCCCAAGTGGCGAGACACGTGGTCCGGCGGTCCAGTACGACCGATAAACTGGTCTCGGACGACGTCGAGCGCAGCTCTCGGCCCGTCCACCAATGATCAGCCAGCAGCCGCTGCAACCACAGGGAGCGATGTGTCCCGCCGTCTCTTCACCTCGGAGTCTGTGACCGAGGGTCACCCCGACAAGATCGCTGACCAGATCAGCGACACCATTCTCGACGCGCTTCTGCGGGAGGACCCGAAGTCCCGGGTCGCCGTGGAGACGCTGATCACCACCGGCCTCGTGCACGTCGCCGGCGAGGTGACCACCAAGGCCTACGCGCCGATCGCCCAGCTCGTGCGCGAGAAGATCCTCGAGATCGGTTACGACTCCTCGAAGAAGGGCTTCGACGGCGCCTCCTGTGGCGTCTCGGTGTCCATCGGTTCGCAGTCCCCCGACATCGCGCAGGGCGTCGACACGGCGTACGAGAAGCGCGTCGAGGGCGACGAGGACGAGCTCGACAAGCAGGGCGCGGGCGACCAGGGCCTGATGTTCGGCTACGCGTGCGACGAGACGCCGGAGCTGATGCCGCTCCCGATCCACCTCGCGCACCGTCTGTCGCGCCGCCTGTCCGAGGTCCGCAAGAACGGCACGATCCCTTACCTCCGCCCGGACGGCAAGACCCAGGTCACCATCGAGTACGACGGCGACAAGGCGGTCCGCCTGGACACGGTGGTCGTCTCGTCCCAGCACGCCTCGGACATCGACCTGGACTCCCTCCTGGCGCCCGACATCCGCGAGTTCGTGGTCGAGCCCGAGCTGAAGGCCCTCCTCGAGGACGGCATCAAGCTGGAGACCGAGGGCTACCGCCTCCTGGTCAACCCGACAGGACGCTTCGAGATCGGCGGCCCGATGGGCGACGCCGGCCTCACCGGCCGCAAGATCATCATCGACACGTACGGCGGCATGGCCCGCCACGGCGGCGGCGCCTTCTCCGGCAAGGACCCGTCGAAGGTGGACCGTTCGGCGGCGTACGCGATGCGCTGGGTCGCCAAGAACGTCGTCGCGGCCGGCCTCGCGGCCCGCTGCGAGGTCCAGGTCGCCTACGCGATCGGCAAGGCCGAGCCGGTGGGCCTGTTCGTGGAGACCTTCGGCACGGCCACGGTCGACACCGACAAGATCGAGGCCGCCATCTCCGAGGTCTTCGACCTCCGCCCGGCCGCGATCATCCGCGACCTGGACCTGCTCCGCCCGATCTACTCCCAGACCGCGGCGTACGGCCACTTCGGCCGTGCGATCCCCGACTTCACGTGGGAGCGGACGGACCGGGTCGAGGCGTTGCGGAAGGCTGCGGGGCTGTAAGACTCGCGCTTCAGGCTCTGGGCCCCGGGGGAGAGTAGCGGGTACCGCGCCGTTGAGTAGGGGGGGCCCCCCGGGGGGGGCGGGGTCTAGAAAAAACAAAAAAGAGAAGCG
>NZ_JBHYIG010000238.1:0-15462 GCF_042740015.1 Streptomyces sp. NPDC059037 | reverse complement strand
GGGGGGGGGGGGGGCGGGGGGGGGGGGCCGCCTGGTGGGGGGGGGGGGGGGGGGGTGTGTGGCCCCGGGGGCCCCCCGTCTCCCCGGGGGGGCCCCGCCCGCCCGGGGGGGGGCCCGGCCCGCCCCCACATGCTGGGATCAGCAGGGATCAGGCGGGAGTCAGGACTTGATCGCGTCCTGCGGCTCGGCGTCGCCGCCGCCCGTCGGCTGCGCGTTGCGCTTCTGCATGACCAGGTAGCCGACGCCCAGGATGAGCGCCCACACCGGGGCCGCGTAGAGCGAGATGCGCGCGTCCTTGTCGATGCCCATCATCACGATGACCATGCCGATGAAGAGCAGTGCGAACCAGCTCGTGTACGGCGCGCCCGGAGCCCGGAAGGTGGACTGCGGCAGCTCGCCGCGGTCGGCCTTGCGGCGGTACTTGATCTGGCAGACCAGGATCATGATCCAGGCCCACATGCCGGAGATGGTGGCGAAGGAGACGACGTAGTTGAACGCCTCGCCCGGCCACTGGTAGTTGATCCAGACGCCGACCAGCATCAGCGCGGCGGAGAAGGTGGTGCCGACCAGCGGCAGGCCGTTCTTCGTGAGCTTGGTGAAGAACTTCGGGCCCTGGCCGTTGAGCGCCAGGTCACGCAGCATGCGGCCGGTGGAGTACATGCCGGAGTTGCAGGAGGAGAGCGCGGCCGTCAGGACGACGAAGTTGACGATCGCGGCGCCGACGCCGAGGCCCATCTTGTCGAAGGCGGCGACGAACGGCGAGACGCCCGGCACGAACTGCGTCCACGGCACGACCGAGAGGATCATGATGAGCGCGCCGACGTAGAAGACGGCGATACGCCACGGCACGGTGTTGATCGCCTTGGGCAGGGTCTTCTCGGGGTCCTTGGACTCGCCCGCGGTGACGCCGACCAGCTCGACGGCGAGGAAGGCGAACATCACGATCTGCAGCGTCATCAGCGTGGAGCCGATGCCGTTGGGGAAGAACCCGCCCTGGTCCCACAGATGGCTCACGGACGCGGTGTCACCGGCGTCGGAGAAGCCGATGGTGAGGATGCCGGCGCAGATGAGGATCATGCCGATGATCGCGGTGACCTTGACCATCGAGAACCAGAACTCGAGCTCACCGAAGAGCTTCACGGAGATCAGGTTGGCGCCGTACAGGATGACCGTGAAGATCAGCGCGTACGCCCATTGCGGGATGGAGTCATGCGTCCAGAACTGCATGTACTGAGCGGCCGCTGTGACTTCCGTGATGCCGGTGACGACCCAGAAGAGCCAGTACGTCCAGCCGGTCACGTATCCGAAGAACGGGCCGATGAACTCGCGCGCGTACTCCGAGAAGGAACCCGAGACGGCGCGGTACATGAGCAGCTCGCCCAGGGCCCGCATGATGAAGAAGATGACAAGGCCGGCGATGGCGTACGCCAGGATGAGGCTGGGGCCGGCCTTGTGAATGGCCTTGCCCGCGCCGAGGAACAGACCGGTGCCGATGGCACCGCCGATCGCGATCATCTGGATCTGTCGGGCCCCGAGCCCGCGCTGATAGCCCTCGCCGGATGAACCGGACGAGCCCTTGGCCTGATCGGCCTCATTGCCGTCGTGATGCTCTTCGACCTGCACTGAGGTCATGGTGACGCCTTTCTCCACGCTGATCCGTGCCCGCAGTCTGCGTATGGCCACGGATCAGGTCCTGATCCCCCCGGATATGGATGGAGTGCTACCGGCGATCTGCCGGCCCGAGCGCCATCGGTGACATGGGTGGCGTCACCGAGTGGTCGTGAAGATTTATCACGGTCGCAACAGTGATCGGCTCAGCCACGTGTGGCGCAGACCACTGGAAGAAGCGGACAAAATTCCCCCGCGGCGTCATACGGGGGCATTGAAGTGACGCGATCGTTATCCGGATTTGAGGATCCGCTGAGCGAACACCTGTTACAGGTGCCGTCTACATCGATTTTCGGCCCCGTGAGCCGTTCCACTCCACCGGCAACTACACGACCAACGTGCTGACCAGCGTCTCCTGCAGACCGCCCAGCCACAAATAGGCCATCACCATCGGTTTGCGCGGATCCTCGTCCGGCAGCTGATAGAGGAGGTCCGTGTCCTCCTCGTCGATGACGTCGAGGCGGGCGCCGATCGCGAGCCGGAGGTCGTTGAGGGCGCCGAGCCAGTGCCGGGACTCCTCCGCCGACAGCTTGAGGACCGCGCCGCCGTCGCCGGCCGCCGTCATGGAGTCCAGGGAGCGGATCACCACGAGGGCGTCGTCCCGCTTCTTGGCCCGCAGGTCGTTCTCGGTGAAGCGCCTGAACTCCGCGGAGTACGCCCGCAGTTCGTCCTCGTCGGCCTTCTCGCTGCCCGGTCCGCCGTATGCGTCGGGCAGCAGCCGCTGGAGCACCGGGTCGGTCGGCGGCTCGCTGGGGCCGTCCGCGAACAGCTCGGCGAGCGGGTCGTCGGAGGCGTCCTCTCCCGGTCCGGGGCCGATCAGCTCAAGGAGCTGGACGGCGAGGGAGCGGATGATCGAGATCTCGACCTCGTCGAGCGCGACGGCGGCGCCGCCCCCGGGGATCGCTTCGAATTGTCCTGGCATCAGATGCGTCGCTGCTTCCGGTCCACTGCTGTCGGCCTGCTACTTGCGGTCCTGCTGGAGGGTGGCCCAAAGGCCGTACCCGTGCATGGCCTGGACGTCGCGCTCCATCTCTTCGCGCGTGCCGGTGGAGACGACGGCTCGACCCTTGTGGTGCACATCCATCATCAGCTTCGTGGCCTTGTGCTTCGAGTACCCGAAGTACGCCTGGAACACGTACGTCACGTAGCTCATCAGGTTGACCGGATCGTTGTGCACAAGCGTGATCCAGGGGACGTCCGGCTCGGGGACGGCGAACGTCTCTTCGGCCGATTCCGGGCGCGTGATCTCTGCGGGAGCCGTACTCACTTGTCCCATGCTGCCACCCGTAGGGGGCCATCGCACAAATGGACCCGGGAAATCGTCAGAGTGACGAGATGCGGGGTAGCATCCTTCGTATGAACACAGCGGACCTTGGGCTGCCGGTGGATGTTCCGTCGACGGCGCTCTTCACCGATCACTACGAGCTGACGATGCTGCAGGCAGCGCTGAAGGCGGGCACCGCCGACCGGCGCTCCGTCTTCGAGGTCTTCACGCGCAGACTGCCCGAGGGACGGCGCTACGGAGTGGTGGCCGGCACCGGGCGGGTCCTGGACGCCGTGGAGAACTTCCGCTTCGACGCCGACGTCATCGGCTTCCTGCGCGAGCGCCGTGTCGTCGACGAGGAGACCCTGCAGTGGCTGGCCTCGTACCGCTTCCGCGGTGACATCTGGGGCTATCCGGAGGGCGAGGTCTACTTCCCCGGCTCGCCGATCCTGCGCGTCGAGGGCTCCTTCGCGGAGTGCGTCCTCCTGGAGACGGTGATCCTCTCCATCCTCAACCACGACTCGGCGATCGCGGCCGCCGCGTCCCGGATGGCATCGGCCGCCGGAGAGCGCCCGCTGATCGAGATGGGCGCACGGCGCACCCACGAACTGGCGGCCGTCGCCGCATCGCGCGCCGCGTACGTGGGCGGCTTCACCACCACGTCCGACCTGGCGGCGGGCTTCCGCTACGACATCCCCACGGTCGGCACGTCCGCGCACGCCTTCACCCTCCTGCACGACAACGAACGCGACGCCTTCCAGGCCCAGGTGAACTCCCTCGGCCCCGGCACGACACTCCTGGTCGACACGTACGACGTGACCGAGGCCGTCCGCACGGCCGTCGAGGTCGCAGGGCCCGAGCTCGGCGCCGTACGCATCGACTCCGGCGACCTGCTCCTGGTCGCGCACCGGGTGCGCCAGCAGCTGGACGAGCTCGGCGCCACGAAGACGAAGATCGTCGTGACCTCCGACCTCGACGAGTACGCCATCGCATCGCTGGCCGCGGCGCCCGTCGACGCGTACGGCGTGGGCACCCAGCTGGTCACCGGGTCCGGGCACCCCACCTGCTCGATGGTCTACAAGCTGGTGGCCCGCGCCCACTCGGCGGACCCGCAAGCTCCGCTGGAGGCGGTGGCGAAGAAGTCCGTGGGCGGGAAGTCGTCCGTCGGCGGCCGCAAGTGGGCCGCCCGGCGGCCCGACGAGCACGGGGTCGCCGAGGCCGAGGTGATCGGCACGGGCCCGGTTCCGGTGGAGCTCGCCGACCACGAACTCCTCGTCGAGCTGATCAAGGGCGGTGAGGTGGTGGCGCGCGAGCCGCTCGACACGGTCCGCGACCGGCACGCGGCGGCACGGGCCCGGCTCCCCCTCTCCGCCACCCAGCTCTCCAAGGGCGAGGCGGTCATTCCCACGGAGTACGCCTGACGCCACGGGACGGCCGGTGGCCGCGCGCCGGGGCAGCCGAACACCCCCTCCCGCAACGCAACGGAAGTCTCTACGCTCGGTTCATCCGGCCGAGTCCCCCGCACCTACCAGCCAGCCTTGCCGACCGAAGGACACCCGATGCGCCGCGCTCTGATCGTCGTCGATGTGCAGAACGACTTCTGCGAGGGCGGCAGCCTCGCGGTGGCCGGGGGCGCGGACGTGGCCGCCGCCATCACCGAGCTGATCGGCCAGGCCCCGGCGGGCTACCGGCACGTGGTGGCAACCCGGGACCACCACATCGAGCCGGGCGACCACTTCTCCGACCACCCGGACTATGTCCGCTCCTGGCCGCCGCACTGTGTGGCGGGGACCGAGGGGATCGGCTTCCACCCGAACTTCGCGCCGGTGGTCGCTTCGGGGGCGATCGACGCGGTCTTCGACAAGGGGGCCTACTCGGCCGCGTACAGCGGCTTCGAGGGGGTCGACGAGAACGACGTCTCCCTCGCGGACTGGCTGCGGGCGCGGCACATCACCGAGGTGGACGTGGTCGGCATCGCCACGGACCACTGCGTACGGGCCACCGCCCTTGACGCCGTGCGGGAAGGATTCAGCACGGTGGTCCTCCTGGACCTGACCGCGGGCGTCGCGGAGGCGACGACGGAGCGGGCCCTGGAGGAGTTGCGGGCGGCGGGCGTAGAGCTGACGGGCAAGCCGGTCGTCTAAGCCCTGTAAGGGGCGCGGGGAACTGCGCGACAAGCCACGACGCACCCGCAGGTGACGTACGAGCTTCCGCCACAGCCACTCACACCCCGGATGAGCTGAACCCCGGTCTCTGACGCTTAAGCGCACGAATCGGATGCCAAAGCTCAGCCGCGCCATCCGGAGCAGTACGCCATATCAGCCCGTCAGGGTGATGCAGAACCGCCGTGATCTCATCCGGCGTAGGCGGCTCCGCGTTGCCCCGCAGATACACCGCCCGCAGCCCGAGATTCCGCAGCCGCGTCAGCGCCCTCGCCCGGTTCACCGCGTGGACGATCATCCGGACATTGCCGCCGCACACCGACGGGCTCGGCAGCGTCAGGGCCACCACCACGGTGCCGTTCGGCAGCCTGCTGAAACCTCCTGCGGACATGGTTGGTCACACCCCCGTGAGACATCGCACGAGGCCCCTGGCCGGACCTCGCGTCAATAAGAAATCCACAGCACGCACCTAAACACGATCGGCCGCCGCCCGCTAGAGGGCGACGGCCGATCATGCTTTGACCTGCGTAAATGCGAATTACTTCACCGAGGGAGCCACCTGGACCGTGATCGACGAGCCGTCCTTGGGCTGCTTGACGATCTTGATCTGCGTGTTGGTGTCAGTGACCTTCACGCTTCCCGTGGGGTTCTCCTTGAACCAGTAGGTACCCTTGCGGTCGTCGAAGACCGGGACGCCCTTCTGGGACTTGATCTTCAGCGCCACGTCCGCGTTGTGGAGCGTGAACGCGTCCGTCCCGTACTTGCTGAACGGCGCGTCGAACGGCTGGATCTTGTTCCGGAGCAACGTGCCGTCCGCCCACTTCAGCGGCTTGGCGTGCGCGTCCACCGGCAGGATCAGACCCTGGCCGGGGTGCTTGCTGACGTTGTTGTCCTTCTGCGAGGTGTCCCACTGCCAGACCATCAGGCCGGTCTGGTACGCGTAGTGCTCGACCCAGTCCGGACGGGACTTGGAGAAGCCGAAGTTGTACGGGCCGACCTTCAGGGTCTTGTCGTACGACACGTACTGGCGGTTCTCCGCGAGGTAGTACTGGTCGTAGTCCTTGGTGAAGGACTCGCCGATGCGCGAAAAGCCCTTGGACGTCCAGCCGTTGTCGTCGCCCTCGGCGCCGTCGTCGAAGACCTTCGCGCCGTCCGCCGTCACGGCGAGCTTGTCGGCCGCGAAGCCCTTGCCCGCGGTGCCGCCGTCCGTCGCGTACCGGAAACGGAGGTCGATCTTCTTGCCGGCGTACGCGTCGAGCGGGAAGGCGAGCTTCTTGTACGCACCCGAGACACCCGTCAACGCGGGCTTGTCGCCGGCATCGCGCGGGATGGCCTTGCCGTCCGCGGTGCCGTCCACGGGCGTCCAGTTGGCGCCGCCGTCCGTCGACACCTCGGTGTAGAGGTAGTCGTAGTTGGCCTCGATGTCCCACCAACCGTCAAGGGACAGCTCGGCCTTGGACTTGCCGGTCAGGTCGACCGACCGCGTCAGGGTGTTCTTGAGGTCGTCGCCCTGGTCGCTCCACCACTGCTTGGAGCCCTCGGTCGGCTTGACCACCGTGGTGGTCACGGCCTTCTTCGGCAGCTCGACGACGAGCGCCTGCTTGTTCTTGGTGTTGTACTCCGAAACACCCAGCTTGTGCGTCGACTTGGTCGCCGCCTTCGCCTTGGCGTAGTCGAGCCAGCCCAGCTGGAACTTGTCCCAGGCGGTCATGTCGCCCGGCAGGTCACCGATGGCGTCCTTGCCGGTGCCGAGCCAGGAGCCGGCCGACATCAGCGACCAGAAGCCGACCGAGTTCTCGGCCTTGCCCGTGGTGTCGTACAGGTCGGGCAGACCGAGGTCGTGGCCGTACTCGTGGGCGAAGACGCCGAGGCCGCCGTTCTCCGGCTGCATCGTGTAGTCGCCGACCCAGATGCCCGAGTCGCCGATCTGCGTGCCGCCGGCCTTGTTGTCGGCCGGGCCCGTCTTGCCCGCGTCGTTGCCGTACGCGTACCAGCGGTGCGCCCAGAGGGCGTTGGTGCCCTCGGCACCGCCGCCGGCCGACTCGTCCTCGCCCGCGTGGACGATCTGGAAGTGGTCGATGTACCCGTCGGACTCGTTGAAGTTGCCGTCGCCGTCGAAGTCGTAGCGGTCCCACAGGTCGTACTTGGCGAGGTCCGCCTTGATCTGCGCGTCCGTGCGGCCCTGGGCCTTCTGGTCGGCGGTCCAGGCGGTGACGCCGTCCTTCACCGCGTCCCAGACGTTGGCGCAGTTGGTGTCGCCGCAGTAATTGGAGCCGTAGCGCGCCTCGTTGTAGTCGACCTTGACCCAGTCGGAGACCTCGCCGTCGACCGAGTAACGGCCGGATGAGGTCTTCTCGTAGTAGGTCTTCAGCGAGTGCTTGGTCTTGCCCTTGGCGTCCTTGCCCTCACCGAAGTAGAGGTCCTGGAAGTGCTTCTGGTTGTAGTCCTTCTGCCAGGCCGTGCTGTTGTCCTTCGCACGGTCCGGCTCGGCTATTTTGTTGTGCGCGGGGCCGGGCTTGCCGCCGTACTTCTTGGCCGGCTTCTCGGGTCCTTCAGGACCGTCGGGGTCGTACATGGTGGTGTCGTCCACCTTGTCCCCGAACTCCACCAGGATCGTGAAGATCTTGTCGGTCTGCTCGCGGCCGAGCTCGACGTACTTCTTGTCGTCGAGCTTCACGACCTGCGAGCCGTCGCGCTTCTGGATCTTGGCGTCGCCCGCGACGACCTGCTCCAGAGCCGACTGGCGCTGCTGGGCCTGCTCCTTGCTGAACGGCCCTTCGAGGTCGTGGTCGACCTGGGCCTTGGCCCGGCTCGGGTCCTGCCGGTCGATGGCGGGAGCCCCGGTGGACCCGCCGTCCTCGGCCGATGCGGTGGCTGCCGAGAACGTGGCGGCGGCCGCGGCCATCGCCACGGCAGCCGCGGTGGCTCTGAACGTCCGTCTTCTGACTGTCACTTGATGCTGTCCTCCCCCGCGTACGCGCGGGGGCGGACGAGTCCCGGTCGGAGGAGGTCCGCGCGCGATACGCGTCACAAGTGACGACATTCGACCGGAGATGCAGAAGAAAAGACAGACCTTGACTTGAACAGGCCAAGTGCACTATGCAGTCGCGGAGATCCGCTATCCGGACACGCGCGGGCGGCTGCCGGAACGCGCGCACGCGCCGCCGGAAAGGTCAACGGGCGCGTCCGGACGTCCACTTGGTGGACGCCATGAACCCGTGCGCCCCCTGTGCTGCCGCACCGTGGGTTAGGTCACGCTTACCGCCCGTTCCCGTCGGGCATGCAGCGGATTAGAGTCAATCGACGGTGCGCCACAGCGAGCGACGGCACTTCTCAAGTCGCCGTCGCCGGGCACCCTTTGATTCGTGTACAGCACTTCGGATCCACGGTTATACAGCACAACTCATACGGTTCGACACCCCTCCGCATCCGCTGTTTCCGAGGACGGATTACGCCATGCCTCGTCCCATGCCGCTGCCTCGTCCCACCCCCGCACAGCTCACGTACGGCACAGTGACCGTCGTCTTCTCGACGCTCGCCATGCTGCTGCTCTCCCAGACGAGTTCGGGAATCGGGGTGGCGGTCATAGCCTTCGCCGCGCTCGGTCTCGGATTACTGGTCGCCATGACCGTTCCCCAGCCGAAGCCCGCCGCTCCGGCCGCGCGGGTCGCTTCCGTCGTACGCGCCGCCGAGGAGCGTGTGCCGGTTCAGCGGGCCGCCGCGGCGCCTGTGCTTGCCGAGTCCGTACGCGAACCAGCGGGCCCGTGAGGATCACGAGCCCGCTGTTGTCACTGAGGCAGCCGCCGCCGCGTCGTCCTAAGTGGTGCTGACCACCACCGTCTTGGCCGCCTTGTCGTGCAGGCCCTGCTTGTAGGGCTTGTCGAAGAAGCTCCAGCCGCCGCAGACGGCCGTCCAGATGCAGGCGCAGCAGAACGCGAACGGGATCCAGAGGACGGCCGCGCGGGCGAGCGCGGTCTGCACGGAGGGCGTCGACCCGTCGTTGAGGTTCGCCACCCGCATCCCCAGCCACTTCTTGCCGAGGGTCTGGCCGGTCTTGGCGATCAGGAAGGTGTCGTACGCGATGTAGAGCACGGCGGCGAGCAGGGACTGGCCGAAGCTCTTGCCGTACTCGACCTTGTCCGGGTCGACGTCGAACTCGTTGGTGTTGAAGAGCCAGGAGAGCAGCCAGACGACCACGCCGACGAGGATCATGTCGATGATGCGGGCGAGGACGCGTTTCCCGCTGTCGGCCAGGGGTGGCATCCCGGCGAGGGGATCCTGCGCACCGTACCCGCCGCCGCTCCCGTAGGGATCACCGCCGCCGCCTCCGCCGTACGGCGGTGAGGTCGGCGGGGGCTGCTTCCGGAAGGGGTCGTTGTCGTCGTCGGGGGGCGGCGGGTACGGCGGCGGTTCGGTACTCATGGGGCGAGTGGACCCTGAGGGCGCGATGTCCGCACGCGGCGAGCGGCTGTACGGGTTAAGGGGGGCCGCTCAAGACCGCCGCTCCGCGGCGGATCTTTCCCGCCCGCCCACCCGATTGCCCGGCAGCACTGCGCGAAGGGGCAGGGTCGGGGAAAGGGAAACGCTAGCCCGCCACGAACGTGCCCGCCGCCTTGTCGTGCCAGCACTGGCGCCACGGTCGGTCGAAGAGGCCCCACAGGACGCCCACGAGCCCGATCACCAGCACCCCAGGCACCGCATACACCAGCCACCGCTTCAACGCCGCCCCGAACGACGGCGCCTCGTGCTCCCCCATGTCCCGCACCTCGAGCCCCAGCACCTTCTTCCCCAGCGTCCGACCCCACTTGGCGGTCGGCAGCGCTTCGTAGAGGACGCCGAAGACGAGCAGGACCGCCAGGACCATGCCCAGGTAACCCGCCGTGGTGCCGTCCAGGAGCCACACCGTGACCTTCTCGCCGGACAGCTTCGCCGCGTCGATCTTGCTGTCGACGTGATCGGCGGCCTTCGTGCCGAGCGGCAGCGCGGCCGCACCGGTGACCACTGCGAGCACGACACTGTCGATGAGCCGCGCCGCGAACCGCTTGCCCATGCCCGCCGGCCGCGCCGCCGCCTGGGCCTGCGCCGCCGCGAGGAACGGATCGTTGGCGACCGGCTTCCACGGCGCCACCGGCTGCCGCGCCTGGCCGTCGGACTCGGCGAGCTGGTGGACCTGCTGGGCCCACGAGGGCGAACCGCCGCCCGGCCCCGAGGTCACCGGCGACGGCACGCCGCCGTGCGCACCGCCCTGCTGCGGAACGGAAGGCTGCGCGGGGGCCGGCGCGGGCGAGGACGCGGCCTGCGGAGGGACAGCGGCCTGCGGCGCGCCGCCGGAGGACTTCGGGCGCAGGGCCCTGATCGCCATGGTGCCTTCGGTACCGGCCGAGGGCTGCTCGTTCGCCGCGGCGGGCCGCAACGGCCCACTGGGCCTGCGGAACGTGACGGTGCCGTCGGTCGCCGGCGGCGGCTGCTTGGCGGGCGTACCCGACGTACCCGACGTACCCGGCTTGATCGCGCGGATCTGCACCGTGCCGGGCCCCTCCTCTCCCGCAGAGGGAGAGGCGGAGGGGGACGGAGAAGGAGAAGGGGACGAGGGCTCCGGCTGTGCCGCCGCCGGGCGTTCGCTCGGTACGCGCGGGTCCCGCGGATCGCCCTGCCCGGCCGCACCCCACGACACCCGCCGGTCCTGCTCGCCGCCGAGTCCCGTCTGCCGCCCCGCGTCCGCCTGCCACGCCGACGCGGGCTCGGGCCTCGCCCCGTGCTGAGCGTCGGCGGCGGCGGAGGCCGCGGCGGAGGCGGCGCCGCCCGTCGCCTCCGGCATCGGCTCCTCGTCGAAGAAGACCGGACCGGTCTCCTCCGCGGCGGGCGCCGCGGGCTCAGCAGGCTCAGCGGGCGGCAGCGATGCCGCGGGAGCCGCCGCCGCACCCGCGCCGGGCGGTGCGGGCAGCGTTTCGCCTTCGGACGGGGCGGGACGGCTCGTACCGGGCACCCAGGCCCCGCCGTTCCAGTACCGGACATATCCGGGAATGGACGGATCGGGGTAGTAGCCTTCGCGGGGCCTGTCGTCGCCTGGGGCCGGAGTTGGGGCGCTCATGTCCGTCGTCCCGTATCTGCTCGGGGGTCTTTTTGAGGCTCCACATCTATCAGACCTCCGCCGCCAGCTGTGCGGGTCCTGCCCTTCCGGCCCCCATCGGGGCACAGTTCAGCGGTGCCGCGCACTCGCCGCGCACCCTCCGCGAACCTCCGCGAACCCTCCGATAAAAAAACTTTCCGGAAGTCGCGTAATGCCCCGGCCACCTCGCGCTCTCTCCTTGCACGGGTCCGCTCCCAGGGCCCCGAACAAGGAAGGAACGCACCGACATGCACACCGTGGTGGAACGCGAGCTTGAGCTCAAACTCGTCCTCTCTCCGGAACGCGCCATCCCCGTCCCGGCCCGCCTCACCTACCGCACCGACGACCCGTACGCCGTCCACATCGCCTTCCATATCGGCTCCGAGAACCCGGTGAACTGGACGTTCGCCCGCGAGCTCCTCGTCGAGGGGGTGTTCAGGCCCTGCGGCCACGGCGACGTCCGGGTCTGGCCGACCAAGGTCGAGGGGCGCAGTGTCGTCCTGATGGCGCTGAGTTCACCCGACGGTGACGCGCTCCTGGAGGCGCCCGCGCCCGCCGTCTCCGCCTGGCTCGAGCGCACGCTGCGGGTGGTCCCTCCGGGCTCTGAGGCTGAGCGGCTCGGCATCGACGACGGCCTCGCCGAGCTGCTCACGCCGACCCCGGCCGACGATCTCTGGCTGCGCGACCCGTGGCCGAGCGACGAGTCCAAGGACGGTGAGTGAGCTCCGCGGCCACGGGGGCGACAGCGGAGCCAGAGCTTTCGAAACCTCAGAAGAGCTTGCCCGGGTTGAGGAGGGAGAGCGGATCGAACGCCGACTTGATGGCGCGCTGCATCTCCACGCCCACCGGGCCGATCTCGCGTGCCAGCCACTCCTTCTTCAGGACGCCCACGCCGTGCTCGCCGGTGATCGTGCCGCCGAGTTCCAGGCCGAGGGCCATGATCTCGTCGAAGGACTCGCGGGCGCGGCGGCCCTCGTCGAGGTCTGCCGCGTCGAAGCAGACGGTGGGGTGGGTGTTGCCGTCGCCCGCGTGCGCGCAGACGCCGATCGTGAGGCTGTACTTATCGGCGATGCGGTCGACGCCGGCGAGCATGTCCGCGAGCTTCGAGCGCGGCACGCACACGTCGTCGATCATCGTCGTGCCCTTGACGGCTTCCAGCGCGGTGAGCGACAACCGCCGTGCCTGTAGCAGCAGTTCGGACTCGGCGGCGTCCTCGGCGGGGACCACCTGGGTGGCGCCCGCGGCCTCGCAGAGCGCGCCGACGGCGGCGAGGTCGGCCGCCGGGTCCGGAGTGTCGAAGGCGGCGAGGAGGAGTGCCTCGGTCGTCTCGGGCAGGCCCATGTTGGCCAGCGCGTTCACGGCCCTGATGGTCGTACGGTCCATCAGCTCGAGGAGCGAGGGGACGTGCCCCCCTTCCATGATCTTGCATACGGCGTCGCAGGCGGCATCGGCCGAGCCGAACTCGGCGGCCAGGACGAGCTGTTGGGGCGGCTGCGGCTTCAGGGCGAGGACCGCGCGGACGACGATGCCGAGGCTGCCCTCGGAGCCGACGAAGAGGCGTGTGAGGTCGTAGCCCGCGACGCCCTTGGCCGTACGCCGCCCGGTGCTCATGAGCCGTCCGTCGGCGAGGACGACGTCGAGGCCGAGCACGTACTCCGCCGTCACGCCGTACTTCACACAGCACAGGCCGCCCGAGGCCGTGCCGATGTTCCCGCCGATGGTGCAGGTCTCCCAACTCGACGGATCCGGCGGGTAGTAGAGCCCGTGTTCGTTGACTGCGCGGGAGAGGTCGGCGTTGACGACACCCGGTTCGACGACCGCGATGCGGTCGACGGGGCTGATCTCCAGGATGCGGTCCATCTTGACCAGGGACAGCACGATGCAGCCGTCGCTGGCGTTCGCGCCGCCGGACAGGCCCGTGCGGGCGCCCTGCGGGACCACCGGGATGCGGAGCTCGGTCGCCGTGCGCATGACGTGCTGGACCTGCTCGACGGTGCGGGGCAGGACGACGACCGCGGGGGTGCCGGCGTCGCAGAAGCTCGCCATGTCGTTCGCGTACGAGGACGTGATGTCCGGGTCCGTGAGGACGGCGTCGGCGGGGAGGGCCTCGCTACCGACACAGAGGAGTTCGATGAGTGTGCGGCTCATGATCACAGCCTCGCACCCGGGGCCATCGGTGTGAACCCGTGTGCGACGCCGGTCCGCATGCCGGGATGTGCTCTTCGTATTGACGCACAGTGTGCGTCATGAAGCCTTCGGTGAAGCGCGTACTGATCGCCTCCGTCGCCGGGTGTGCGGTGCTCGGCGGCGTACTCGTGGTGCTGCCCGACGGCGGCGGGAAGGCGGCGCCGCCCGCACTGGGGCCCGCCGGGCGGGCGATGGCCGCGGTGGGTGCCGGGGTGCCGGCCTCGCTGCCGGACCTCGCGGTGCTCATCGGGGAGCGGGAGGCGCATCTGCGGGCGCATCCCGCCGACGACCACTCGTGGGCGGTGCTCGGGGCCGCCTACGTCGAGCGGGGGCGGCGGACCGCGGACACCGCGTACTACCCCAAGGCCGAGCAGGCGTTGCGTACGTCGCTGAAGGCGCGGCCCGCCGGGAACGTGGAGGCGCTGACGGGGCTCGCGGCGCTGGCGAACGCGCGGCACGACTTCCGTGGGGCACGGAAGTGGGGCGAGAGCGCGGTCAAGGAATCACCGAAGCGGTGGACGACGTACCCCGTCCTGATCGACGCGTACAGCGGCCTGGGCAAGGCGAAGGCGGTGGGCAAGGCGCTGGAGACCCTGCAGGAGCTGAGCTCGGGCAGCCCGGTGATGGTGCGGGCCGGGCAGGTGTACCGGGACCGCGGCTGGCGCGAGGACGCGGCGGCGACACTGGCGGACGCGGCGGCGCTGGCGGAAGGGCCCGCGGAGAAGGCCCTGTGCCTGCACCGGGTGGGCGAGCTGGCGTGGGAGCGGGGTGAGCCGGCGGAGGCCCTGCGCTACTACGAGGCGGCGCTCGCCGCGGATCCGGACCACCACCCCTCCCTGGCGGGCAAGGGCCGCGCGCTCGCGGCTCTGGGCCGTACGCCGGAGGCGCTGAACGCGTACCGGAGCGCCCTGACCCGTCAGCCCGCACCTGAATACGCCCTGGCGCTTGGCGAGTTGTACGAGTCGCTCCGCCTGACGCCGGCGGCGCGCGCGCAGTACGAGGTACTGAGGGCCCGGGTGAAGCAGGAGGGGGTCAACGGCGTCAACGACGAACGGATCCTGGGCCTGTTCGAGGCGGACCACGGCGACCCGGAGGAGGCGGTGCGGCGCCTCCGCGCAGAGTTCAAGCGGCATCCGAGCCCTGAGGTGGCGGACGCGCTGGCCTGGGCACTGCATCGTTCCGGCGAGTCCGAACTGGCCCTGAAGTACGCCACGAAGGCGACGGACAAGGGCCCGCGCAGCGCGCCCTTCACCTACCACCGGGGCGAGATCGAGCGGGAGCTGGGCGAGTACGGCGCGGCCCGCCGCCACATCACCGAGGCCCTGCGCATCAACCCACACTTCTCCCCCCTGCTGGCCCCGGCGGCCCAATCTGCCCTGGAATCCCTGGGCGAACCCCCGGAGGGCGGCCCGGAAGAGATGTACGCCCCTGCCCCGAGGCAGGCCGCACCCCCCGCACCGGCCACCCCCGGCAGGCCGTCCCAACCCACCACCCCAAGGCCTTCCCCGAGCCTGACTTCCTCCCAGAAACCTTCCCTCCAGAGCTGACAAATCGGGAGCAGGGCTTGGGGGGGCGGGGGCCTGTGGGGCTGGGGGCTGCGGGGGCCTGCGGGGGCTGAACGTCGGCGGGCCGAGTCCCCGCCGGGCCACAGAACCTGCCGGAGCCGGGCCCCACTGGTCCGACGGGCCCTTCGCCTGCAGGTCCGTCCGTAACCTGGCCCGCCGCTTCGCGACGGATCTTTCCCGCCCACCCACCCGATTCCCCGCAGTGGACGGCGGGGTGCTGGGGGTGGGTGGGCAGCTACGGGGCAAACGGGCGGGTGGGCGGGAGATCCCGCGCGAAGCGCCGGGACCAAGGGGACACCGCGAGCCACTGCCAGCACGGGCGGGAACAGGCGCGCTACCGACCGACACACCCACGGGCCACCGCCACGACGCGGGGCGATCGGGCGGGTGGGTGGGAGATCCCGCGCGAAGCGCCGGGACCACGGGGACACCGCGAGCCACCGCCGGCACCGGCGGGAGCAGGCCCACCCCAGTCTCTTATAAACAACAGACAAAGCCCACCACCAA
>NZ_JBHYIG010000237.1:0-15465 GCF_042740015.1 Streptomyces sp. NPDC059037 | reverse complement strand
GGCTCTGTGCCCGAGCCGGGCTCTGTGCCCGAGCCGGGCTCTGTGCCCGAGCCGGGCTCTGTGCCCGAGCCGGGCTCTGTGCCCGAGCCGGGCTCTGTGCCCGAGCCGGGCTCCGTGCCCGAGCCGGGCTCCGTGCCCGAGCCGGGCTCCGTGCCCGAGCCGGGCTCCGCGCCCGAGCCGGGCTCCGCGCCCGAGCCGGAATCCGCACCCACCCCCGGCCCCAAAGCCCCCGATTCCGCTCCCCCCAAGGCGCCGCCCGCCCTCCATCTGTCCCGCGTCACCTTCGCCTACGGCCCCCGCGCCGAGCCCGTCGTACGCGATCTGTCGCTCACCGTCCCCCGCGGCGGTCACCTGGCCGTCGTCGGGCCGAGCGGGATCGGGAAGTCGACGCTGGCGGGTCTGGTCGCCGGGCTGCTGACGCCGGGGGAGGGGATCGTCCGGGTGGACGGGAAGGCGGTGCTGGGGCAAGAGGCCGTTGCGCGGCGGGTGTTGATTCCGCAGGAGGCGTATGTCTTCAGTGGCTCGGTGCGGGAGAACCTGGCCTATCTGCGGGCGGGCGAAGTGCCGGACGGCGAGCTCGTGGCGGCCGCGCGAGCCGTCGGGGCCGATGTGCTCATCGAACGGCTCGGCGGGCTCGCGGCGCCGGTCGACCCTGCCACGCTTTCCGCGGGCGAGCGCCAGCTCATGGCGCTGACCCGCGCCCATCTCTCGTACGCACCGCTCGCCCTCCTCGACGAGGCCACCTGCCACCTCGACCCGGTGGCCGAGTCCCGCGCCGAACGCGCGTTCGCGGCCCGCCCCGGCGGCACCCTCGTCGTCATCGCCCACCGCATCAGCTCGGCCCGGCGCGCGGACCGGATCCTGGTGATGGACGGGCCGCGCACCCTGTGCGGCAGCCATGCGGAGCTCGTCGAACGGTCCGCGCTCTACCGCGATCTGGCCGGCAACTGGGGGCCCGCGAACGGGACTGACGGGACTGACGGGACTGACGGGACTGACGGGACTGACGGGACTTCAGACCCAGCCCTCCCCGCGCGAGATCCGGATCGCGTCGATCCTGTTGCGGGCCCCGGTCTTGCGGGTGATGGCGGCCATGTAGTTGCGCACCGTCCCGTTGGACAGATGCAGGCGGTGCGCTATCTCGGCGACGGGAGCGCCCCCGGCGGCGAGTGAGAGCACCATCAACTCCCGGTGGGTCAACGGCATCTGAGCGGCCTTCAGGAAGCCGTGACCCAGTGAATCGTCCACGTACCGGTGGCCGGCCGCCACCGCCCTGATCCCGGCCAGCAGCCGTTCGGGGCCGCTGCCCTTGTCGACGTAACCGAGGGCTCCGGCGTCCATGCTGCGGCGCAGCAGGCCAGGACGGTCTCCGCTGGCCAGCACGAGGATCGGGCAGCCCGGGTGGCCCGGGGCGCCGCTCACCGGCCGGCACAGTTCCTCGAGCGCGTCGGACGCGTACTCCGTCTCGCTGTCGGGGTCGACCACGCAGAGGTCGGGCCGCACCGCGCCCGTTCGCTCGCGGGCGTTGTTCCACGGCGTATGGAACACCTCCAGGTCCGGCTCCCGGGCGAGACGTTCCGCCAGGGCCGATCGCAGCAGACGGGCATCGTGCACGAGAAGTACCCGGATCACGTTCCGCCCCTCCAGCTCCGCCACGGTTCCGGCTGCTTCGTTCAGCACGTAAGCCATTCATAGTGGCGCCGAGGGTCCGCACGGACGCGGATATCTGGCCAAGCACGACCGGGAGAGGCGCGGGGGCGCAATTGCCAGGCGACAGTGCGCCCCCTGTGCCCCGTGCGCGGGGGTCTACGCCGTTTCCGGCGCCGTCAGATCGATGAGGCGGCACACCATCTCGATGTCGATCTTGACCTGGGCGATCGACGCCCGCCCGGAGAGCCAGGTGATCAGGGCGGAGTGCCAGGTGTGCTCGATGACCCGGACCGCCGAGAGCTGCTCGGGCGTCGGCGGCTCCGTCAGGCCCATCGCGTCCAGGATGATCGCCGTGGTCAGCCGCGAGACCGTGTCCACCTCGGGGCTCACCGAACGGTCGGCGAAGGTCAGCGCCCGCACCATCGCGTCCGCCAGATGCGGCTCGCGCTGCAGGGCGCGGAAGGCCCGCATCAGCGTCTCGGCGACCCGCTCGGCCGGGGTCTCGCCGGCGGGCGGGCGCTTACGGATCGTCCCGTGCATGTGCTGCAGCTGGTCCTGCATCGTCGCGACCAGGAGATGCACCTTGGAGGGGAAGTAGCGGTACAGCGTGCCGAGCGCGACGCTGGAGGACTCGGCGACCTCACGCATCTGCACCGCGTCGAAGCCGCCCCTGCTGGCGAGCTGGGCGCTGGCGTGCAGGATGCGGCGGCGGCGCGCCTCCTGCCGTTCGGTCAGGGGCGGCGACGCCGGATCAGCCGCCGTGACGTCCACTGCTCTGGCTTCCGCTGTCATATGTCCCGTTGTTCCGTCGTCCCGTTCCAGCGAGGTCGCCGGTCAGCATGGCAGGGCGCCCGCCGTGGCGCGAATCACCTGATCCGGGCCTTACAGCTCGGCTACCTGCCGGTAGATTCAGAGCTCGTCCAGCGATCATTCAACGATCATTCAGTGACCAAGTCTGAAACTTGTTCTAGATTACCGTCCCGGCGTAACCTCGCGGACAACTGCACGGAGAAGGGGGCCGAGAGTGACCGCTGAGGCCATGGAGGCGGGCCCCCGGACGGGGCCGGACGCCGAGGGTGACCGACCGTTGCGCATCGCTCTCCTCACGTATAAAGGGAACCCGTTCTGCGGGGGACAAGGCGTCTACGTACGCCATCTCTCACGCGAGCTCGCCCGCCTCGGCCACAGCGTCGAAGTGATCGGCGCGCAGCCCTATCCCGTCCTGGACGAGGGCGCGGGTCTCGAAGGCCTCAAGCTCACCGAGCTGCCGAGCCTCGACCTCTACCGCTCGCCCGATCCCTTCCGCACGCCGAAGCGCGACGAGTACCGCGACTGGGTCGACGCGCTCGAAGTGGCGACGATGTGGACCGGCGGCTTCCCCGAGCCCGCCACCTTCAGCCTGCGCGCCCGCCGCCATCTGCGCGCCAGGCGGGGCGAGTTCGACGTCGTACACGACAACCAGACGCTCGGCTACGGCCTGTTGGGTGACCTGGGCGCACCGCTCGTCTCGACGATCCACCACCCCATCACCGTGGACCGCCAGTTGGAGCTGGACGCGGCGCCCGACTGGAAGCGCCGGATGTCCGTCCGCCGCTGGTACGCGTTCACCCGCATGCAGAAGCGCGTGGCCCGCAGACTGCCCTCCGTGCTCACCGTCTCCGGCACCTCGCGCCAGGAGATCGTCGACCACCTCGGCGTACGCGACGACCGCATCAGCGTCGTCCACATCGGCGCCGACACGAACCTCTTCTCGCCCGACCCGTCCGTCCCCGAGGTGCCGGGCCGCATCGTGACGACGTCCAGCGCGGACGTCCCGCTCAAGGGCCTGATCTACCTCATCGAGGCGCTGGCCAAGGTCCGCACCGAGAACCCCGCGGCCCACCTCGTCGTCGTCGGCAAGCGCGCCGAGGACGGCCCGGTGGCCCAGGCGATCGAGCGGCACGGCCTGCAAGGCGCCGTCGAGTTCGTCAAGGGCATCACCGACGCCGAACTGGTCGACCTGGTCCGCTCGGCGCAGATCGCGTGCGTGCCTTCGCTGTACGAGGGCTTCTCGCTCCCCGCGGCGGAGGCGATGGCGACCGGTACGCCGCTGCTCGCGACGACCGGCGGCGCGATCCCGGAGGTCGCGGGCCGCGACGGCGAGACGTGTCTTGCCGTCCCGCCGGGCGACCCCGGCGCCCTGGCCGACGGCCTGACCCGGCTGCTCGGCGACCGCGAACTGCGCGTCCGCCTGGGCGCCGCGGGCCGCGAGCGGGTGCTCGCCAACTTCACCTGGGCCCGCGCCGCCCAGGGCACCGCAGAGCTGTACCGCGCGGCGATCGCCCTCCCCCACGCTCGAACTCGCTCGCGCGGGGGGACCCCCCTCGCGGGTTCGCCATCCGGCCGCCGCCCCGCGGCCACCCCGACATACTCCGGGAGCCATCGCTGATGCTGACCGTCGACTTCACCCGCTTCCCGCTCGCCGCGGGCGACCGCGTACTCGATCTGGGCTGCGGCGCGGGCCGGCACGCCTTCGAGTGCTACCGGCGCGGCGCCCAGGTGGTGGCACTCGACCAGAACGGCGAGGAGATCCGCGAGGTCGCCAAGTGGTTCGCCGCGATGAAGGAGGCGGGCGAGGCCCCGGCCGGCGCCACCGCGACGGCGATGGAGGGCGACGCGCTCAACCTCCCCTTCCCCGACGCCTCGTTCGACGTCGTGATCATCTCCGAGGTGATGGAGCACATCCCCGACGACAAGGGCGTACTGGCGGAGATGGTCCGGGTCCTGAAGCCCGGCGGCCGCATCGCCGTGACCGTCCCGCGCTACGGCCCCGAGAAGGTCTGCTGGGCCCTGTCGGACGCCTACCACGAGGTCGAGGGCGGGCACATCCGCATCTACAAGGCGGACGAACTGCTCGGCAGGATGCGCGAAGCGGGCCTCAAGCCGTACGGCACGCACCACGCGCACGCCCTGCACTCGCCGTACTGGTGGCTCAAGTGCGCGTTCGGCGTGGACAACGACAAGGCGCTGCCGGTGCGGGCGTACCACAAGCTCCTGGTCTGGGACATCATGAAGAAGCCCCTGGCCACGAAGGTGGCGGAGCAGCTGCTCAACCCGATCGTCGGCAAGAGCTTCGTGGCGTACGCGACCAAGCCGCACCTGCCGAAGACCGACGCGAAGACCGACGCGAAGACCGACGCGTGACGAGCCCGGAGCGGACGGAGCACCTCGTCCTGCCCGGAGTCCTGACGGCCGATCAGGCCACGCACACGGTACGCGGGATACTCGCCGTCCAGCGCGAGGACGGCGCGATCCCGTGGTTCCGCGGCCACCACCTGGACCCGTGGGACCACACCGAGGCCGCGATGGCGCTGGACGCGGCGGGCGAGCACGCGGCGGCGGCCCGCGCCTACGAGTGGCTGGCCCGGCACCAGAACCCGGACGGCTCCTGGTACGCGGCATACGCCGACGGCGACCCGCACGACGTGACGGACCGTGGCCGCGAGACGAACTTCTGCGCGTACCTGTCGGTCGGCGTCTGGCACCACTACCTCTCCACCGGTGACGACACGTTCCTGGACCGCATGTGGCCCGCGGTGATGGCGTCGGTGGAGTTCGTCCTGGCTCTTCAACAACCCGGCGGCGAGATCGGCTGGAAGCGCGAGCCCGACGGCACCCCGGTGAACGAGGCGCTCCTGACCGGCAGTTCATCGATCCACCAGGCGCTGCGCTGCGCCCTGGCGATCGCGGACCAACGCGAAGAACCCCAACCGGACTGGGAGTTGGCCACGGGCTCACTCGCCCACGCGATCCGCAGCCACCCCGAGCGGTTCCTGGACAAGGACCGCTACTCGATGGACTGGTACTACCCGATCCTGGGCGGTGCACTGACCGGCGAGCAGGCCAAGTCCCGCATGGAGTCGGACTGGAACCGTTTCGTCGTCCCCGGCCTCGGCGTGCGCTGCGTCGTCCCCAACAACTGGGTGACGGGCGGCGAGAGCGCCGAACTGGCCCTCTCCCTCTGGGTATTGGGCGAGTCGGACCGCGCCCTGGAGATCCTGCAGTCCATCCAGCACCTGCGCGACCCGGAGTCCGGCCTCTACTGGACGGGCTACGTCTTCGACGACAAGGCGATCTGGCCCCGCGAGCTGACGTCATGGACGGCGGGCTCGATCCTGCTCGCCGTGGCGGCGCTGGGCGGCGACGAGGCCACCTGCGCGGTGTTCTCGGGCGACCGACTGCCGGTGGGCCTCGCCCCGGAGTGCTGCGGGGCTCCGGCCGGGGGTCAGTAGCGGCGCAGGCGCCCCGCGATGGCGTGGCCCACGAAGACGTACACGACGGCTGCGAGCCCGTAACCGGCGACGACCCTCGCCCAGGCGTCATCGAACGTGAACAGGTCATGTGACCAGCCCGCGAGCCAGCGCGCCACGTCATGCACGAATTGGACGAGGTCGTTGGCGCGGTTGGCGTCGAGCAGGTACATCAGGATCCAGAGCCCGAGGACGACGCCCATCACGTCGGCGACGACGGCGATGATCTTCGCTGCTTGGCCGGTGGCTTGGGCGCGCCGGCCTGACATGTGTCGGGTGGACATGGGGGACGGGTACCGGGCGCGGCCCGCTTGAAACACGGTCTGCTTGAAACCCGTACGGGCCCGCTCGGGTGGCGGCCCCCGCCGGCGGAGGTGAGGCTACCGGGAGAGCCGTCGCCCCTGGGAGGTCTCCCGTGTCTCCGTCCGCCTCCGTACGCCGGTCCCTCGTCGCGCCCGTCCTGTGCTGCACGCTCCTCGCGGGCGGCACGGCCTGCGGCGGTGACGACGGCGACGCGTCGGCGACGCCGTCCGGCACGAGTTCGGCGGAGCGGCAGAAGTTCGCGAAGACGCGGTTCGTCGCCAACGCGGGGATCGCGGCCGGGGCGACGTACCAGTGGATCGTGAAGCCGTATCGCGCGGGCAAGTTCAAGAGCGGCGCGGACGGCAGGAAGGTCGCCCTGGTCAAGGCGGGCCTGGCCGGGACCCTCGCCTACAACCGCCTGAAGGCGGCGACGAAGAACGCGCAGGGTGACCCGACGCTGGCGCGTGCGGTGGCACCCCTGACGGCGGGCATCGAGGCCCTGAAGGGCCTCCCGTCGAAGCTCCGCAAGGGCGACTCGACGGACGCGGTGGTCAGCTCCTTCGACGAGGTCATCAACTCCGTGAAGGACGCGGGGAAGAGCGCCGGTGCCGAGGTCACCAACCGGGTGCCTTCGGCGGGGGAGCTGGCGAAGGGCTGAAAACAAGAGCGCTCATCTCGCGCCGCGGCTCATCTCGCGCCGCGGCTCATCTCGCGCCGCGACTCATCCCGCGCCGCGACTAATCCCGCGGCGCGGCCTTCTCCAGATCATCGATCGTGCCGGACATGACGGTCCGGACATGCTCCGTGAGGTGCTCCGCGGGCCAGTCCCACCACGCCACCGCGAGCAGCCGCTCCACCTCCGACTCGCTGTATCGCGTACGAATCAGCTTGGCGGGATTGCCCCCGACCACCCCGTAGTCAGGAACGTCGTCCACCACCACGGACCCGGAAGCGATCACCGCCCCGTGCCCGATGCGCACGCCGGGCATCACCATCACGTCGTACCCGAACCAGACGTCATGGCCGACGACGGTGTCACCCCGCCCCGGCAGCCCGCTGATCAGATCGAAGTGCTCGGACCAGGCGCCGCCCATGATGGGGAAGGGGAAGGTCGAAGGCCCGTCCATCCGGTGGTTCGCCCCGTTCATGATGAAGCGCACCCCCGTCCCGAACGCACAGAACTTTCCGATGCGGAGCTTCTCCGGCCCGTAGTGATAGAGCACGTTGCGCGTCTCGAACTCGGTGGCGTGCTCCGGGTCGTCGTAATAGGAGAACTCGCCGACCTCGATCAGTTCCGACGTCACCAGCGGCTTCAGAAGCACGACACGAGGCTGGTCCGGGAACGGGTGCAGCACCGTCGGATCGGCCGGTACGAGATTCATGGGTGCGCTGCCTTCCGCTCCTGGTGAACGGCCCCGCCTCCCTGAACGGCCGGGCCATGCGGCAGCATAGGGCGGCCCCCAGAGGAACCCCACCGTATTTTCGATCTTCACGACCTGACGACCCTTACGACCGGGAGGAACCCCATGGCCGCCGCCGCGCAGCCCAAGCCGGAGATTCTCGCCGCCTTCGAGGCGGCCAAGGGCTTCATGCCGGCCGACGAGGGCCTCGCCCTGTACGCGGCGGCGACCGAGGCCGCGGCGCTCGGCCTTCCGCTCCTGGAGGTCGGCACGTACTGCGGCCGCTCCACGATCCTGCTCGCGGACGCCGCACGCGAGGCGGGCGTCACGGCGATCACGGTCGACCACCACCGCGGCAGCGAGGAACAGCAGCCGGGCTGGGAGTACCACGACCCGGAGACGGTCGACCCCGAGGTCGGGCAGATGGACACGCTCCCGACCTTCCGCCGCACGCTGCACCACGCGGGCCTGGAGGAGCACGTGATCGCGATCGTGGGGCGCTCGCCGCAGGTGGCGAAGGCGTGGGGCGGGCCGCTCGGCCTGGTCTTCATCGACGGCGGCCACACGGACGAGCACGCCACGGCCGACTACGAGGGATGGGCGCCGCACGTCGCGCAGGGCGGCCTCCTCCTGATCCACGACGTCTTCCCGGACCCGGTGGACATCATGACCGGCCAGGCTCCGTACCGCGTCTACCTCAGGGCACTGGAGTCCGGCGCGTTCACCGAGGTCTCGGCGACGGACTCGCTGCGCGTCCTGCGGCGAACGGGAGCGGGGATCTGACCCCACCGGGTCTACGCAGCGCCGTAGAGGTCCTTGCCGACGCTGAGGATCACACCGCCGACGGGACCTCGGCGGTGTAGTGCTTCGGGGAGTCGTACTCGCTCTCGACCCCGTCATCTCCCGTGACCGCGGTCGACTCCAGGAGCGCCGCGTCGCCCACGCCCTCCGGCCGCTCGACCTCGTTGTGGTCCACGGCGATGCCCGCCTCCATGTCGTGGGTGACTTCCGCGCCCGGTACGTCCCAAGTTCCCGCATGTACCCATCGAACGGCTCTCCGCCTCCCTCCGGCTCGCATGCGTCCCAGTCCAAGCCCCGGAGGCCCGGTTCCGTATTGAAGTCCCCCTGATTACAGAGTCCTGAAGGTGACGTCGACCAGCACCAAGGCCTGCATCAATACAAGAGCATTGCGGGCTCCGGCTATGTGGTGGACGGCACGATCCGGCCCGGTGGGTACAGCAGTGACGCCGGCAGGGACTTCGGGGGCTATGGGGTCGTCTGCATGGGTGGTGTGAACCCCAACACGTAGTACGGGCGCGGGCGCAGGTTCGGATCAAGGCCCCGGTCCGGTGTTTGCGTCACCGGTTCGGGGCCGCCCTGCGGAACTGGCGGAGAGTCCGGGGACCCTGCGGAGCACGTGAACGGCCCGTAAGGTGGCTGTCGTGTCGTACGTAGGTCCGGACAGTCATCCCCCACGCCCGCCCCGCCGTTTCAGCGGCGGCCCGCTCACCGTGACGCTCGCCGCGCTGGTGCCGACATGCCTTGCGGGGTGGCTCATTTACGAGGCCACGAGCGGCCCCGGCGGCAGCGAGCCGCCCAGAACCCTCCCCGCGTCGAGCCAGTCGGCGCAGGGGTCGTCCTCCACCGAGCCCTCCCCGTCAACGTCCGAGAAGGACGGCAAGGGTGACAAGGACGACGGCAAGGACGGCGGCGACCCGAGCACCTCAAAGCCGGCGAAGCCGTCCAAGACGAGCGGCCGTCCCGCGGCTTCCGGCCCCCTCAAGGGCAAGGTCGTCGTGATCGACCCCGGCCACAACCCGGGCAACGTCAAGCACACGGCGGAGATCAACCGCCTGGTGAACATCGGGACGAACCGCAAGGAATGCGACACCACGGGCACGTCGACCAACAACGGCTACACCGAGGCCCAGTTCACCCTCGACGTCTCGCACCGCCTGCGCACCCTCCTCGAGAAGCAGGGCGCCACGGTCAAGTTCACCCAGGATGCCGACCGCCCCTGGGGCCCCTGTGTCGACGAGCGAGCCCGCATCGGCAACGAGGCCCACGCGGACGCCGTCGTCTCCGTCCACGCCGACGGCTCGGCGGCGGGCAACCGCGGCTTCCATGTGATCCTTCCCGCATCGGTGAAGTCGGGCGCCGCGGACACCACAGCGATCGTCGCCCCCTCCCGCGACCTGGGCGAACGCATCGCGGGCAAGTTCGTGAGCGCGACGGGCAGCGCCCCCTCCAACTACATCGGCGACGGCACGGGACTCGACGTACGCAAGGATCTGGGCGGCCTCAACCTGTCAACCGTTCCCAAGGTGTTCATCGAGTGCGGCAATATGCGGGACGCCAAGGACGAGGCACTGCTGACCAGTGGCGCGTGGCGGCAGAAGGCGGCGCAGGGCATCTCGGACGGCATCACAGCCTTCCTGAACTCGTAGCGACCAGCGAACCAGGCACGCCATAGGCGCACTGCGACCGACTCGCCCCTGCCCATCCATTCCCCAGCGTCCACATCCGTCGGCGGCCACCAAATGACATGCTCAGATCCGCCTCAACTTCAATGCTGGCACATACACGCATGTGATTGACTCCTCTCGACCGAAGGTGATTGAAGCCCGACGAACCGGGTGTAGGGGGATGCGTGAAGACCCAGATCATTCAGCGAGGTGGCGTCATGCTCGCCGCCATGACCGCGTGCCTCGCAGGCGCGAGCAGCACAGCGAACGCAGTGCCCGATGCGCCAGTTGGCCACAGCCGCGCCGCAGAGGTTCAGGCAGCTGGATTGAGCTACAGCTACTGGTACAGGCCGAAGCACGTCAAGTCCATCGGTGGAAAATGCGGCAAGAAAGTGATAGCGGAGGCATCCGGCCGAGGGCCAATGACCCTGCGCATAGATGAGACCAGGTCTCTGAGCAGCACCTTCTCCAAGAGTCTCAGCATCAACTACAAGGCCCTTACCGCGGCGGTCGGTTGGGATGTTACGAAGTCCCGCAGCATCACAGTGAGCGGATCCAAGGAAGTCCCCCGAGGCAAGTACGGCGTCCTCAAGGCCTACACGAGGTACTCAGGGAAGATGTTCGACGTGTACAACGTCTACAACCCGTACAAGCACAAGCTCGTCGCCAAGAACAAGAAGGCCTACAAGCCGATCGGGGTCTGCTACAAGTTCACAAAGAGCTGATTCGGTCGCAGGCTCCACAAACACCTGCGCTCGCTCAGCCACACGAAGCGACCCATCTAGACCTCCTGATGGGTCGCTTCGCCCCTTAGCCTCGACCGTTTATGAGTCTCCGTCAGCCTACGAACCTCTTGGCTAATCTCGTTGAGTGGGTCCTTCTACTTCGCCCTGTTGGTCGCTTGATCGGCGGGGCGAAGTGCTGCGATAAAGCTCCCCTTTGATCGACCCCGGAATGAGGCGCGGGGATCCGGCGAAGTGATCCCTGATGTCTCTGTGGCCGCTGACGCCGTGCGGAAGGCTGGACTGGAAGTACTGCCTGTCGCTGGAGCTGACTGATGCCGGGGTCAATGCCTTGGTGCTGAGCGAGTTCCGCAGCTGGCTTGTCACGGGGGCCGCATCAGTTGCTTGGCCCGGGCGGGAAGCAGCGCGCGGACGCCACCCACGTCCTGGCCGCCGTCCGTCTCCTAAACCCGTCTGGAACTAGCCGTTGAGACGATGCGGGCCGCCCTGGAATCCCTGGTGGTCACGGCATAGGCCTGGTTGGTCGCCAATGCCCCCGCCGCCTGGTGGGAGCGGTATGCGCAGCGCGCCAGCGACTACCGCCTGCTGGACGCGGTCTACGCCGATCGCGCGCCCGGCTGGCTCCGGGAGGCTCCCGCCCTGCGGGTGCTGCGGCAGGTATGGGTGCAGCAGTGCCAGCGCCAGGACCGTGACAAGACCACCTGGCGGGATACTCCTGAGCTGCCGCCCGGTTCGGCGTCGATCGGTAGTCCCTACGACACCAACGCCGGCTACAGCATCAAACGCGGGATGGCATGGCGCGGCTACAAAGCCCCCTCACCGGGGTCTGCGACACCGACCGGTTCACCTGCCCCAACGGCAAGCAGGCCGCTACTGGCGGCAGACCGCGAGCCGGGACGGACTGCCCATCGTCCAGACGACGTTCCGCCTGCCGGACTGCACCCCGTGTCCAAGCCGGGTCAGATCCCGGTGATCGTTTCTCCAGGGACGGTCACAGTCGTTCAGGCGAGGCGCAAGGCTCCCCTTCCTCCTGTGGCCCGCATGCGCCGCCCCGTACGGTGGACTTCCCTCTCTCCGATTCCCCACCACCTGCCGGAGGCCCGCGCCATGGTCCACGAAGTCGACCCGCACGCCTGCGAGAGAACTCCAGAAGCCATGCGCGCTGCGCTCCAGCGGCGACCCGACTGGCTGCAAGGGTTCGAGCAGGACTGGCTCAGCGCGGCAGCGGACTTCGATCACACGGCGCTGGACGGCGTACTCGACAAGTGGTTTCCCTTCGCCTGCGCCTGCGCCACGCCTGGCTATCTGGATGAGGTGGAGCACGCCGTCAAACGCATGACGGAAGGCGACACCGACGGGTTGGTCTTCCGCGACGCGGAGGGCAACACCTACGACGCTGACAACAACCCGGTCGACGCGGGGAGGCACGGGTGAGCTCCTACTCGATCAGGTACGCGGACCGGGCAGTGCAACGCAAGGCGGGGCTGGCCGCGTCACAGCGCGCGTCACTGGAAGACTTAGAGAAGCGGCTCATCCTCAATCCATTCGGTCCGCCTGCGATGAGCAACCGGGACAACAGCTGGTCGGCCGCGTTCAAGGGGGGCTTCATCACCTACGTCGTATCCAACCGCCACGTGGTCATCAACGTCATCGATCTGGTGGCGCTCTGAGCCTGGCGCGACAGAGAGCCACGTCACAGCGAGGCAACTGAAAGATCTTCATCTCGTGAAGGTCTTTATCCCGAGCAGACACCCCGCCCATCCAGACGATATTGTCGTCCGTACGATGAGGGGCCACCCCCGCGCTTCGCGCAACGCGACACGACCGCGACGACGACAGCGACGCCTCCACTGACGAGACGACTGACGAAGGACCTGAAGTGAATTTCCGCTCCCTCACTCGAGGCGACGGCGTGGTGATCGGAGCAGCGGTGTTGCTCTTTATTGCCTCGTTCCTCGACACGCTTGACGCCGACGGCGGCGACAGCGACAAGCTTCCCAACGCCTGGGAGAACGGCAACCTGCTGCTGAGCGTGTACCTGCTCGGCCTCATTGCTGCCGCCCTCATCGTCGTGGGCCGTGCGCTGCCGCAGCCGCGCAAGGTCGCAGGCCTCGACCTCGGCCAGCTTGGCGTCGCCTTCGCCATCGCTGCCGCCTGGAGCTCGATCGGCGCCATCTTCGACGCCGACCAGTCCTACGGCTTCTTCTTCGAGAGCAGCCTGGGCGGCGGCAGCGGCGGGCCCGACGCCGGCATCGGCCTCATTCTCGGCCTGATCGCCGCCCTGGTTCTTGCCGCCGCGGCGGTCGCGACCGCCCTGGTTCCGGCCCTGAAGGCCCCGCTCATGGGCGCCCCGCGACCCGCCGCCCCCCAGCCCTACGGCGGCCAGCCGCAGGGTGGTTACGGGTACCCCGGTGCTCAGGGCCAGCCGCAGCAGGGTCAGCCGTACGGCGCCCAGCCGCAGCAGGGGCAGCAGCCCTACGGTGCGCAGCCGGCTCAGCAGCAGACGCCGCCGCCCGCCCAGGCGCAGGCCGCCGGCGACTTCTCGCCGTTCTGGTTCGCCGTTCCGGCCCCGCGTCCGCTGTACGCGGAGGACGGCTCGCCGACCCCGATCGCCGAACTGGCGCCCGGTACCTGGTACTTGGCCGTCGAGCAGCGCGGCCCCGGCCTGGTGGCCCAGACGCAGGACGGCCGTCGTGGCGTCCTGCAGGACATCACCGGGATCCAGCGCGGCTGATCCACGCAAGTCGCAGTGCGACGGCCCCTCGCCCTTCCGGGCGGGGGGCCGTTGTCGTACAGTCGCCCCGCCAGTGAAGAACTGACGGTCCGTCAGTCAATCTGAAGGGATCGGGCATGCGTCTGGGACTCGCACTCGGCTACTGGGGGCGCGGCCCCGACCCCGACCACGTCGCACTCGCCCAGGAGGCCGAGCGGCTCGGCTACGACTCCGTGTGGACCGCCGAGGCCTGGGGGTCGGACGCGTTCACGCCGCTGACGTGGATCGCGGCGCAGACATCAACGATCAAGCTGGGTACGGCGGTTGCGCAGATGGCGGCGCGGTCGCCGGTCACGACCGCGATGCACGCGCTGACCCTCGACCACCTCTCCGGCGGCCGGATGATGCTCGGGCTCGGGCTCTCCGGGCCGCAGGTGGTGGAGGGCTGGTACGGCCGTCCGTTCCCGAAGTCGCCGCTGACGGCGACGCGGGAGTACGTGGATGTCATCCGCCAAGTCCTGCGGCGGGAAGGGCCGGTGGCCCTGGACGGCCGCTTCCACGCGCACCCCTACCAGGGGGAGGACGGGACGGGCCTCGGCAAACCCCTGAAGCCGATCACGCATCCCCTGCGGGCCGATCTGCCGGTGCTCCTGGGAGCGGAGGGGCCGAAGAACATCGCCCAGACGGCGCGGATCGCGGATGGGTGGCTGCCGCTGTACTGGTCGCCGATGCGTACGGATGTGTACGAGGCGTCGCTGGCGGGGGCTCGGGAGGGCTTCATGGTCGCGCCGATGGCCCGGGCGAAAGTGTGCGACGACGTGGCGGAAGGCCTGCTGCCGGTGAAGGCGATGCTCGGCTTCTACATCGGGGGGATGGGGCCCTCGGCGCGGAACTTCCATGCGGAGCTGATGGCACGGATGGGATTCGAGGAGGAGGCCCGGCGGATCCAGGAACTGTTTCTGGCGGGGCGCCGGGAGGAGGCGGTGCTTGCCGTGCCGGATGCGTTCGCCGATGAGATTTCGCTGGTGGGGCCGCGGGAGCGGATCGCTGAGCGGCTGGCGCTGTGGCGGAAGGGGCCGGTGACGGATCTCCTTGTCCTGGCGCCGGACCGGCATACGTTGCGGGTGCTGGCGGAGCTGAACGGCTAGGGGGTGGCGGAAGCTTTGCCGCACCGGTGGTTGATTGGCGCCGGGGCCGCCCGGTTGTCCCGAGGTTGGCGGTTCCGGGCCGGGTGTAAAGGGCGCTCCGCTGCGCTACGCGTCGGCTGCGCCGATTCCGCTTCGCTCCACCCTTGACACCCACCCCTCCACCGCACGATGGAGATGACCGGGCGGCCCTGGAAGCGGGGCTCACGGGGACGGATCCTTGGGGCGTCCGGCTTCGCTGCCGGGTGCGGACTAGTTCGTAGCAGGCGCCGTGGGGTGGAGGGGTGCGCGGCCTGTCCGGGGATCGGTGCCGGTCTCGTCAAGCGTCTGCCGATCGGATCTTCCGGGGTGACCGTCACGCATCACAGGCTGGGGGGGTGGGGGACCTACTTTGGAAAAGTAGTGTTCTGGCACAAGGGGGGCGCGCGGCACTACGAAACGCAACTTTGCCGAAGTAGGTTCCCCACACCCCCTCTCTCGCCCTTCTCCCGGCCAGGGCCGGAAGATCCGGTCGCCAGACGCTTGACGAAACCGGCCACCCATCCCCGAACCGACCGCGCACCCCTCCCACCCCTCCAGCGGGCCGCGCTGCTACGAACCAGTCCGCACCTGGCAGGAAACCCGCACGCCCCGCCGGATGGTCCCCGTGAGCCCCGCTTCGTGGCCGCCCGGTCGTCTTCCTTCTCGCGGTGGAGGGACGGGTGTCAAGGGTGGAGCGAAGCGGAATCGGCGCAGCCGACGCGACGAAGGAGCGCCC
>NZ_JBHYIG010000236.1:0-15499 GCF_042740015.1 Streptomyces sp. NPDC059037 | reverse complement strand
GGGCCCGCACAGTGCCGGGGGGCGAGCCACTCCTCCAGATGCGGCGCCTCGGCACCGATCGTCGTGCTGTCGCCGTGTCCGGTGCGCACCGCCGTCTCCGGTGGCAGCGTCAGCAGCCGCTCCCTGATCGAGCCGACGATCGTCGGGAAGTCGCTGAACGAACGGCCCGTCGCTCCCGGCCCGCCCGCGAACAGCGTGTCGCCGGTGAAGACGGTGGCAAGGTCCGGCGCGTACAGGCTGACCGCGCCCAGGCAGTGGCCCGGTGTGTGCAGGACCGTCAACTCCGTGCCCGCCACGGACAGTTCCTGTCCGTCGGCCAGCTCGCCGTCGGGGGCGCGGTCGGGGTGGGTCTGCTTCCACAGCTCCGTGTCGGCGGGGTGCAGCAGGATCGGCGCACCGGTGCGGGCCGCGAGCGCGGGGGCCGCGTCGATGTGGTCGTCGTGCGCGTGCGTGCACACGATCGCGACGACCCTGCGGTCCCCGACGGCGGCCGCGATGGCGTCCGCGTCGTGCGCGGCGTCGATGACGACGACCTCGCTGTCGTCACCCACGATCCATACGTTGTTGTCGACGTCCCAGGTGCCGCCGTCGAGGGAGAAGGTCCCGGACGTGACGAGGTGGTCGATGCGGGCGGCCGCCATCAGAAGACCACCACCGAACGCAGGACATCCCCGTGATGCATCCGCTCGAAGGCCTTTTCCACGTCCTCCAGGGCGATCGTCTCGGTGACGAACGCGTCCAGGTCGAGCCGCCCCTGCCGGTAGAGGTCGATGAGCATCGGGAAGTCGCGTGAGGGCAGACAGTCCCCGTACCACGACGACTTGAGCGCGCCGCCGCGGCCGAAGACGTCGAGCAGCGGCAGATCGATGCGCATCTCCGGCGTCGGCACGCCGACCAGGACGACCGTGCCCGCCAAGTCACGGGCGTAGAAGGCCTGTTCGTACGTCTCCGGGCGGCCGACCGCCTCGACGACGACGTCGGCGCCGTTGCCGCCGGTCAGCTCGCGGATCGCCTCGATCGGGTCCGCCGTACGGGAGTTGACGGTGTGCGTGGCACCCAGGCCCTTGGCCGTCTGAAGCTTCTTGTCGTCGATGTCCACCGCGATGATCTTCGCGGCGCCGGCGAGCCGCGCGCCCACGACCGCCGCGTTGCCGACACCGCCGCAGCCGATGACGGCGACCGAGTCGCCCCGGCCGACCTCGCCGGTGTTGATGGCGGCGCCGAGACCGGCCATGACGCCGCAGCCGAGAAGTCCGGCCGCGGCGGGCGATGCGGCCGGGTCGACCTTGGTGCACTGGCCTGCGGCGACGAGGGTCTTCTCGGCGAAGGCGCCGATGCCGAGCGCGGGCGAGAGCTCCGTGCCGTCCGTGAGGGTCATCTTCTGCTTGGCGTTGTGCGTGTCGAAGCAGTACTGCGGGCGGCCGCGCAGACAGGCGCGGCACTGACCGCACACCGCACGCCAGTTGAGGATCACGAAGTCGCCCGGCGCGACCTCGGTGACGCCGTCGCCGACCGACTCGACGACGCCCGCGGCCTCATGGCCGAGGAGGAAGGGGAAGTCGTCGTTGATGCCGCCCTCGCGGTAGTGCAGATCGGTATGACAGACGCCGCACGCCTGCACCTTCACCACGGCTTCTCCCGGGCCCGGGTCCGGCACGACGATCGTCTCGATCCTTACCGGCTCGCCCTTCGCGCGGGCGATCACGCCCTGTACCTGCTGCGCCATGAGGTCAGCCCTTCTTTCTTCGGCATCACATGTTCCTCGGGCATCCTCACATCCTGGGCACGCCCTCGACGACCCGCTCGCGCAGGTTGCGACGGCCGATTCCGTTGTCCTGGGCGCGCCGCCGCCTAGGGTGGGCGGGTGCGTGATCTCGCTGCTCAGGCCCTGCTTCCGGTCAATGCGACGCTCGGTGCGGCGCTGCTCGTGCTGCTCCTTGTCGCGGCCGCGACGGCCGCCGTGTTCCGGCTGTCGCCCGACGGCTCGTACGACAGGGCGCGCGAGATCGTGGTGGCCGGAGTGCGGGCGGCCGCACAGCTGGGCGTGGTGTCCCTGGCGATCGGCTGGGTGATCCATCACCTGGCGGCGCTCTTCGCCTTCCTGCTCCTGATGTTCGCCGTCGCCGCCCGGACCGCGGGACGGCGCATCACCGAGAACGGCAGCTGGTGGTGGGCGGCGCTGCCGATCGCGGGTCCCGTCGTCCCGGTGGTGACCGGCCTGACGCTGGCCGGGCTGCTGCCGGTGCGGGGCATCGCCATGATCCCGGTGACCGGCATCCTCATCGGCGGTGCGCTGACGGCGACCGTGCTTGCCGGCCGCCGGGCCCTGGACGAACTCCGGGCCCGCAACGGCGAGTTCGAGGCGGGCCTGGCCCTCGGCCTGCTCGCCCGTGACGCCCGCCTGGAGGTGATCCGCCCCGCCGCGTCGGACGCCCTGCTCCCCGGACTCGACCAGACCCGCACGGTGGGCCTGGTCACCCTGCCGGGAGCGTTCGTCGGCATGCTCCTGGGCGGCGCGTCTCCCGCCCTCGCGGGCGCGGTGCAGCTGTTCGTGCTGATCGCCCTGATGGCCGTCCAGGCGATCGCGGTCGCGGTGACGGTCGAGCTGGTCGCCTGCGGCCGGCTGAACCGCACGGAGGCGGCGTGAGCGGCGCCGGGCCCTGAGCGTAGGCTCCCAAACATGTCTGTCTACGAGAATGCCGAGATCGCCGCCCTCCAGGGCGGCCCCGCGAACCTGGACCAGCACCTGGGCAAGGCGGTCCTGATCGTCAACGTCGCCTCCAAGTGCGGTCTGACCCCGCAGTACGCGGGCCTGGAGCGACTGCACGCGCAGTACGCCGCCCGCGGCTTCACCGTCCTTGGCGTCCCCTGCAACCAGTTCATGGGCCAGGAGCCCGGCACCTCGGAGGAGATCGCCGAGTTCTGCTCGGCGACGTACGGCGTGACCTTCCCGCTGACGGAGAAGGTCGACGTCAACGGCGATGCCCGCCACCCGCTGTACGGCAACCTCGTCGGCACCGCCGACTCCGAGGGGCACAGCGGAGACATCCGCTGGAACTTCGAGAAGTTCGTGATCGACGCGAACGGATCGGTCGTGGCGCGCTTCTCCCCGCAGACCGAGCCGGACGCTCCCGAGGTCATCGCCGCGATCGAGGCGAACCTGCCGCAGTAGTCGGCGGACGCGGCCGTCTGCCCTGCTGTGCGGCAAGGCAGACGGCTCGCGTCGGCTGTCCAGAGATCAGAGTCGGTGCAGGCAACGTGGTGCTCTGGCCGCTGAGCTACGCCGACCCGAAGTCGACGACGGGATTCGAACCCGCGACCGCCCCATTTAGAGTGGAAGTAGCCCGCCCCTGCGCACCTGGACAACTCCACCGTAGCGATCACCGCGCAGGGTGGCATTCGGTTTTCCGCGCGCCCCCTGTCGGTGCCGCCACCTCCGACGCCTTGGCAAGGCCTGCGAGCGCGCTCGCCTCCGTACTGTCCTCGTCGGCGCTGAACACATGCACCACCAGGCCCGTCTCACCGGGTGCGGCCGGTACGTGCAGGGTCTCGAAGTTCAGCGTGAGCGGCCCGGCGGCCGGGTGCCGCAGGCGTTTGCGGCCCGCCGCGCACATCACGACCTCGCCGCTGTCCCAGATCCGCCGGAACTCGCCGCTGGCCGCGGTCAGTTCGGCGATGAGGGCGGCCAGTTCCGTGTCCTGCGGGTAGCGGCCCGCGGCGACGCGCAGCTGGCCCACCGCCTCCGCCGCACGGTCCTCCCACTCGGGGTGGACGAGACGGGACGCGGGGTCGAGGAAGAGGAATCTGGCGTTGTTCCGGTCGCGGCGGGCCGGGGCGGCGAGGCCGCCGATCAGTTCGCCGCCCAGGGGGTTCCAGGCCACCACGTCGAGGCGGTGGTCGGTCGCGAAGGCGGGGAAGTCGCCCAGGGCGTCCAGGATCCGTCGCAGCAGGGGGCTGACCCTGGCCGTGGGCGCGGGCTCGCGACGGGCGGCGGCCAGTGTGGTGAGGTGCGCGCGCTCCGCCGTGCCGAGGCCGAGCGCCCCGGCGAGCGCGTCGAGCACCTCGGGGGACGGCTGCGTGGCCCGGCCCTGTTCGAGGCGTACGTAATAGTCCACGCTGATCCCGGCCAACTGGGCCAGTTCCTCACGGCGAAGCCCGCGCACCCGGCGGCGGCGACCGCCGGTGAGCCCCACGTGCTCCGGCGTCACACGCCCCCGCCGGGCCCGCAGAAACCCGCCGAGGTCCCGCCCCGCGCCGCCGGTCCCGCCGCCGGTGCCGCCCATGTCGTCCTCGCCGTTCACACCGCTCACGCCGTTCATGGGCCCAGTATGCGTGGCCCTGGCAGTACCAGGATCGGCGTTCCGACGTCGGACAGGGTGCTGGCTGACCGGGGCGCGCCCGGAGATCGTGGCTCCATGAACACCACCACGCCGCCCCGCCCGAAGAAGATCCTCGTCGTCAGCGCCCACCCCGAACCCCGTTCGCTCAACGCCTCCTTGGCCGCCTTCGCGGTCGACGAACTGCGCGCGGCGGGGCACGAGGTGCGGGTCTCCGACCTGTACGCGATGAAGTGGAAGGCGACGGTGGACGCCGACGACTTCTCCGGTCACGCCGGGGATCAGCGGCTGCATGTGATGGCCGTATCCGAGCGGGACACGTTCGCCGACCGCCTCTCGTCCGACATCGCGGCGGAGCAGGAGAAGGTGCGCTGGTCGGACGCGGTGATCCTGCAGTTCCCGATGTGGTGGTTCTCGGTGCCCGCGATCCTGAAGGGCTGGATCGACCGGGTGTTCACCAGCGGGTTCGGCTACGGCCCCGCGGTCCCGCCGCCCTACAGCGAGGGCGTCCTCGCGGGGCGGCGTGCGCTGGTGTCGGTGACGCTCGGCGCCCGTGAGTCGTCGTTCTCCGACCGAGGGATCCATGGCCGGCTCACGGACGTCCTGTATCCGCTGCAGCACGGGCTGTCCTGGTTCACCGGCATGGCGCCGCTGGAACCGTTCGCGGTGTACGACGCGAACGAGCTGCCCGATGAGCGGTTCGCGGCGGCGAAACGGGAGTTCGGGCGCCGGCTCGACGGCCTCTTCACCGACGAGCCGGTCCCCTTCCGTTCGCTCGTGGGCGGTGACTACGACCACGACATGCGCCTCCTTCCGGGTGTGGAGACGCCGGGGACGAGCGGCCTCGATCTCCATGTCCGCCCGCGCGGCTGATCAAGTCACCGCCGTGTGCCGCTACTTGAAGGCGGCGGCATTGCGCGCCGCCCACTCGGCGAAGGGCCGGGGCGGGCGGCCGAGGACCCGCTCGGCGTCGGGGCTCACCCGCTGTTCGTCGGGCGAGGGTGAGCCCAGGATGGCGAGGGTGGCCGCCACCACCTGCCCGGGCATGAAGGCCAGCATCTGTGTCCGTGCCTCCTCCTCGCTCTGCTCCACAAACCCCACCGGCTCGCCGATCGCGTCCCCGATCGCCGCGGCCTGCTGCCTCGGCGAGACCGGGTCCGGCCCCGTCAGCACGTAGGTGGCGCCGTCGTGCCCGGCTTCCCGCAGTGCGAGAGCGGCGACCGCCGCGATGTCGTCCGGGTCGATCACCGGCAGGGCGACATCGCCGAACGGCGCGGCGACCGTCCGGGTCGCGCGGACCGTCTCGGCCCAGAGGAACGCGTTGGAGGCGAAGCCGCCGGGCCGCAGCACCGTCCACTCCAGGCCCGACCGCTTGACGGCCTCCTCGTACGCCGGTGGATGGCGCAGCGTTCCGACGCCTTGGGAGGAGAGCAGGACGACCCGCCGGACGCCACCGGCGCGCGCCGCTTCGAGGACGCCGTGCACATCGCCGCCGGCCAGCGTGAAGTCTCCGGACGTCAGCAGGAACAGGGCGTCCGCACCGTCGAGCGCGGGCCTGAGCCGCTCCGGATCGGCCACGTCCGCCCGCAGATGCCGCACTCCCTCCGGGACGTCCGTCTCCGACACCGCACGCGAGACGGCCGTGACCTGTTCTCCGGCCGCGACGAGTGCCTTGACAAGTGGCCGTCCCACGTTGCCCGTTGCTCCGGTCACCACGATCATGTTCGCTCCCCATGGGTTGGTCTTTCTGCCCGTCCGCTGCGGACTTGAAGGAAGCTATCTGCGCCGGGGCATTAGGTACCTAGGGGAAAGTAATGGGGAACGGGCCTGATGGTGACCGGGATCACAGGCCGTGGAGGGTGGCCGGCGGCACTATCCGTACGTCCTCTTCCAGCGCGCCCGGTGCCGGCCGTCGCCCTGCCCAGCGGCGCTGACGTCGAGGATCGAATCCAGCGGGGTTCCGCTGTTCCACAGGCCCAGATGGTCGCGGTGCACGGTGGCGATGGAGTGCGTGGCCGCGAACGCCGCGGAGGGGCGGCTGAACCGTGTGGTCGTCACGAAGATCGCCACATCGGCCCCGAAGTGCACGCGGGAGCCCAGGAGATCGCGCAGTTCACGGCTGGCGATGGTGCCGCTCGGGGCGTACCGCTTGCACTGGACGACCATCCTCCGGCCGTCCGGAAGCCGCCCGATCACATCGGCGCCCTGGTCGCCGGCGCCACCCACGCGGCGCACCTCGGTGCAGCCGTCCCTGCGGCACAGCCCGGCGACATGCTCCTCGAAGGCGGTGCCGGTCATCACGTCCACATCCGCGAGGGTCCGGTGCCCCGCCCGTACCTCCTCGTGTTCGCGCCACTCGCGATCCCGCCCGCGTGCCATGCGGTCCGTGCGCCACAGCCACCACGCCACGGCGCCGAGGCCGCCGACGAGCAACACGGCGGCCGCGTAGGGCCAGACCACCGACCAGAACACGACTACCAGGAGCAGCAGGGCGACGACCAGGGCGCCCACCTCGCGCCGATACCTCTCCGCCATGCGCCGTCTCCGTCGAGCGGCCATCGCTGCCCCCCTCCGCCGTCCTTGCCAAGGAGTGTGGGCAGGGAGCGCCGGTTCGGGAAGGGCGGCCGTTCGGCCACTGGCCGAAGTCGGTCCCCCGGCCCTGGCGGCGGCCCTGCCCGACGCCCGCCGGTTCCGGCCCGGCCGCGTCCCTCACCCCCCGATACATCCAGCCGGACCAAGCTGACCTGCGGACTTCTGGCCGTGCTCTTACGGTGGCTGAATGGCCATCAGGTACCTTCCGCGCTCCTCATCCGTCCGCACCGCGGCCCTCGCGGTCGTTGCTCTGGTCGTCCTGCCCACGCCCTTCGCGGCGGCCGCACCGGCCGAGCCCGCGCCACCCAAGCCGGTGCCCGCGTACTCCTCGACCCTGCTCGACCGGCCCGGCACCCAGGCCAGGCCGGGCGCCGGCGCCCCGGCGCTGCCGGCCGACGTCTCGGCGCTGTCCTGGCTGGTGGCCGACGCCCGTACGGGCGAAGTGCTCGCCGCGCACAACGCGCACCGCCAACTGCCGCCCGCCTCGACCCTGAAGTCGCTCTTCGCCCTCACGGCCCTCCCCCACCTGGACGCCGCGGCCCGCCACAAGGTCTCCCAGAGCGAGCTCTCCGGCGTCGGTGACGGCAGCAGCCTGGTGGGGGTCGAGGCGGGCCGCAGCTACCGCGTCTCCGATCTGTGGCGTGGCGTCTTCCTCAGCTCCGGCAACGACGCCGTTCACGTGCTCGCCGAGCTGAACGGCGGCTGGCAGCAGACCGTCCGTCAGATGCGCGCCAAGGCCCGCGCCCTGGGCGCCCGCGACACCCATGTGGTCTCCCCCGACGGCTACGACGCGGCGGGGCAGGTCTCATCGGCGTACGACCTGGCGGTCTTCGGCCGGGCGGGTCTCGCGGACCCCGAGTTCGCCCGCTACTGCGCCACGCCGGTCGCGCAGTTCCCCCACGGCAACTGGTCCCAACCGATCCGGAACACCAACCGCCTGCTGACCGGCGCGGACGGTGTGGCACGCTACCCCGGCCTCGTCGGCATCAAGAACGGTTACACCAGCCATGCCGGCCACACCCTGATCAGCGCGGCACAGCGGGGCAACCGCACCCTGGTCGTGTCCGTGATGAACCCTCAGGAGGGCGGCGGATACGCCGTGTACGAAGAGGCGCGGTCGCTGCTCGACTGGGGCTTCAAGGCCGCGGGGCGCGTGCAGCCGGTCGGTTCACTGCTGCCTCAAGGCGAGCAGTCGCGCACCGCGCAGGGTCCGGTCCCCGCCGCGCCGGAGTCCGACGACTCGGACTGGACCGCGATCCTCCTGGTCGGCGCGGGCTCTGCGGTCATCCTTGTGGGTGCGGTGCGGGTGATCCGGCGACGGACGGCCCGCGCCCACCGCTCCTCCGGGCGCGATTAGCCGAGCCGCCTACCTCTTCTCCGGGCGCCAGTAGCCGAGCGCGTGCACGCGGTGCTTCGGGACGTTCAGCTCTTTGCGTACGTATGAGGCGAGGGCCCGGGTGGTCGTCGTGTCGCAGGTGATCCAGACGTAGACGTCGGCGGGATCCTGGACCAGGGCGGGCAGTGCGGCCTTGACCTCGTCGACCAGATGGGCGCCGGCCGCACGCCGTTCCACCCGGTGCAGCTCGTGCAGGGCCGGGTCGAGGCGCAGGTCAAGGTCGTGGTCCTCGGCGTGCTGGGTCTCGAACCAGATCGTCGCCGGTACACCGGGCAGGGCGGCCAGGAGCGAGTTGAGGGCCGGGAGTGCCGCCGTGTCGCCGATCGCCAGGAGCCGTGACGGCCGCGGTTCCGGCGCCTCGAAGCCGGTGCCCTGCAGCGTGGCCTCGATGGTGTCACCGGGGGCGGCCTTGCGCGCCCAGTCGCTGGCGCGGCCGTCGTGCAGCGCGAACTCCAGGCTGAAGGTCCCGCTGTCGGGGTCGGGGTTCACCAGGGTGTAGGCGCGCTGGTGGCTCTTGCCCGCGTCGTCGAACCACAGGCGCACCCACATCGTGGGATGCACCCCGGTCAGGGCGAGCATGCCGCCGTCCGTCAGGTGCAGGCGCCGGTAGTGCTCGGTGACGTCTTCGGCGCCGGTCACCGTGAACTCGAAGTCCTTGCCGCGGAACAGCTTGAGGACCACCCCCTCCCAGCCGTGTCCCATTCCTGGTCCCCTCCCCCTGAGCGGCCCGAAGCCGTCGATAAGTTAGGGCAGCCTAACCTAAAACAGGGGAGGTGGAGAACGGGGCTCGGCACGGATCACAACTGCTGTGCCCGCTTGAGGAGTTCACCCGCAGTGGCGCCCAGGACCTCGCCCTCCATGGCCGAACCGCCCTCGGCCGCGTCACCGAAACTGTTCACGGACACGAGCTTCCCCCGGCCCGACTGCTCGTCGAAGTCGGCCAGCCAGGGCCCGCCACTCGACCCACCCTCCATCGGGCAGCGCACGCTCTGCTTGCCCTCGGGCGCGGCCGACGTGGTGCCCGCGCAGCACATCAGCCGCTCGCCGCGCCGCTCCTGGCTGTCGGGATAGCCGAAGACGGTCACCTTGCCGCCCGGCTTGCGGTCCGCGGCGGGCGCTTGCCTTCGCCGTATCCCGGCACGAAGACCATGTTGCTGTAGTGGCTCCCCAGGGAGGCGGGCAGCCGTACTCAGTGCCCTGCGGCCATCACCGCGGAATGGTTGCGGCTGCGGACCGCGGTGGCGATGCAGTAGGAATCCTGCCCCTGCTCGTTGGTGAACTTCACCGTGGTGATCGCCGCCTCGCCGCTCGCCGCTCGCCGCGCTGCCGGCCGCGTTCCCGGCGACGACGGCCACGACGGAAGCGACAGAAGCGACGGCCAGCGCGGGCGCAACTATCCGGTGCATGCCTTCCGCCTGACGCTAGGCGAGGGCCGGACGATCCGCCCGTCGAGTCCGGTGGGCTCGGCGTTCAGACCCCGCCCAGCAGACGCGCGAGGTTCCGGTCCAGGTCGAGCCCCGTCGCCTCGCGCCCCGCGCCGACGACGGCGTACGAGCGCAGCAGGAACCGCTGCAGCACGGCCCGGTCGAACTGTACGAGAGCCAGGCCCTGCGGCGCGTGGAATTCCAGGACCGTCCGCGCGCGACCGCACGGCCAGATGTGCACGTCACCACCGCCCGCCGGGGCGCGCAGCCCCTCCTCGAGCAGCTGGCGGGCGAAGATCCAGGTGACCTCCGCTCCGTCGAGGGAGGCCTCGGACGGAAAGGTGATCTGGGCGGCCAGGGGGTCGGCCGACGAGTACCGGAGGGTGACGGACAGGCCGCGCTCGCGCCCCTCCGGGGTGATCAGGCGGGCTCGGGCGGGCTGCTCAAGGGTGACGGCCATGATCGGCTCCTCTTTCTCGTAAGGCTTCCGCTGCGCGGTCCGGTTCCTTCCGCGCCTGTACGAGTCCGCGGCGAGCGCGTGCATTACGGCGACACGCCAGGAGTTCATGTGACCTACGCCACTCTCGCGTCACAAGTCAGACATTTCTGACCTAGGCTTTCGAACTCGTCCGAATCCCCCGCAGTGGAAACGGGAGAGTGCTCTGCCATGTCCGACGTCCCTGCCGAGGCCCCCGCCGACGAGCCGGTGATGCCGGTGACCGTGCCCGCCACGGCCGCTTACGCCCGCCTCTACCGGGAGGAACAGCCGCGCCTCGTCGCCTACGCCCGCTCACTGACCGGCAACGCCTGGATCGCCGACGACCTCGTCGCCGAGGCGCATTTCCGGGTCTGGCGGCGGCTTTCGGCCGGGCACGAGATCGAGAACGTACCGGCGTATCTCATGACGACGGTGCGGCACCTCGCGGCGGCGGTGGGGCGCGGTGCGGCGCGCGAGACGCCACGTGACCCGCGGACGGTCGAGTCCGCGGAGCGGATCGACGTGCACGGCGACGGCGCGGACGATCCCGGCGCCCGGGTCTCCTCCGTGGACCTGCTCGGCCGGGTCCTCGGTCAGCTGCCCGAGCGCTGGGTGAAGGCGCTGTGGCTCGCGGAGGCCGAGGGCCAGCCGCTGGAGGCGGTCGGGCGCAGGATCGGGGCCGGGCAGGGTGCGACCGCCGTGCTGCTGCACCGGGCGCGCGAAGGGATGCGGCAGGCGTTCCTGCGCGCCCATCCCGGTACGCCGGAGGATCCCGCGTGCGAGCAGCACTGGGACCGCATACCCGGCCACATACGCGGCGAGGCATCGGCCCGGCAGTCCGAGCGTCTCCTCGCCCACCTCGACGGCTGCGCCGACTGCCGGGCCAGGCTGGCACTGCTCACCCGCGCCAACGACCGACTGCCGGCGCTGGTCGGACCGGCGCTGCTGATCTTCGTCCTGGGCGGGGCGGGCAAGTTCCTCGTGCCGCTGGCCGGGGCAGCGGGGGCGGCTTCGGCACCCGGCGGCCACGGCGGCTTCCTGCACGGCGTACGTCACGTCTTCACCGGCGGCGGAAAGATCCCGGCCGCAGCGGTCGGCGTCGTAGGCGCTTCGGTGGCGGGGGCGGCCGTGGCGGCGGGGCTCGTGCTCGGCGGCTCCGGCAACGCGGCACCGCCGCAGCGGGCCACCGCGGTGGAGAGCCATCCGGCCCAGCCACCGGCCGCGGAGGCACCGGTACCGGCGCCTCGCAGCGAGGACCGCCCTGCGACTCCGGCGGAGAAACCACCGCCCGCGCCTGCGGCCACCCCGGCGGAACAGCAGGCACCGGCACCTCAGGACGCGCCCGCCGAGCAGGACACCCCGGCAGAGCAGACACCCCCGCCCCAGCCGCAACAGGCGCAACAGGCGCAACCGGAAGCCCCGGCGCCCACGGACCCGGCAGACCCACCCGCACCGCCGACGCCCGCCGAACCGACCGAACCGGCGCCCCCGACCGAACCGACCGAACCGGTCACTCCAACCCCTCCGCCCCTTACACCGACACCTACTCCGACCCCGACGCCGCCCCCCACGCCGACCCCGGTGGACCCAACTCCCCCTGTGCCGACGCCAGTCGACCCGACGCCCGTCGACCCGACCCCTCCCCCGGAGCCGGTCTGCGAGCCCTGGATAGGACCGATCTACGTCTGCCACACCCCATGAGGTGAGGCGACCGCCGATCACCGGGGGACCCGCCACCCGGCGGAAAAGGTGTCAGGAACGGGTGCGTCCGGGGAAGGGGAGACACATGCTCCTGGCCCGGCTAGCCCATGTGTCCCACTCAGTCGCCACGACCTCCGCCCGCTCGGGGAAGATCGCGCTCCTGGCCGATCTCTTCCGGGCCGCGCAGCCGGACGACGTCCCGGTCGTGATCCCGTATCTGGCGGGGCGGCTTCCGCAGGGACGTCTCGGGATCGGGTGGAATCTGCTCAAGGATCCTGTCGAGCCCGCCTGCGAACCCACGCTGACCGTCCGGGGCACCGATGCCGCCCTCACCGCCATCGGTGCCGTCACGGGTCCCGGTTCCCAGGCCGAACGCAAGCGCCTCATCCGGGAGTTGATGGGCGCGGCCACCGCCGAGGAGCAGCGGTTCCTTTTCGGGCTGCTGACCGGCGAGGTCCGGCAGGGGGCGCTTGACGCCATCGCCGTGGAGGGGCTCGCTCGCGCCACGGAGGTTCCGGCCACCGCGGTGCGCCGTGCCGTGATGCTCGCCGGGGCGGTGAGCCCCGTCGCGCAGGCGCTCCTCGCCCGTGGGCCCGCCGCCCTTGACGAGTTCCGGCTCAGCCTCGGGCGGCCCGTCCTGCCCATGCTCGCGCACGGCGCCGCCTCCGTGGGCGAAGGCATCGACAAGCTGGGGCCGTGCGCGGTCGAGGAGAAGCTGGACGGCATCCGCGTCCAGGTGCATCGCGACGGGGACGACGTACGCGTCTACACCCGTACCCTCGACGACATCACCGATCGGCTTCCCGAACTCACCGCTGCCGCAATGGAGTTGGACGGCGAGCGGTTCATTCTCGATGGAGAGGTCATCGCCCTCGGCGGCGACGGCAGGCCCCGTCCCTTCCAGGAGGTCGCGGGACGTGTCGGCTCACGCGTCGACGTGGCCACCGCGGCCGCCGAGCTGCCGCTCTCCCCCGTCTTCTTCGACGCCCTGTACGCCGACGGGCTCGACCTGCTCGATCTGCCGTTCACCGAGCGGCACGCCCGCCTGGCCCTGCTCGTCCCGGAGCCGATGCGGGTGCGCCGCACCGTCGTCGACGAGCCGGAGAGCGAGGCTCAACGGCGGGACGCCGAAGCCTTCTTCACCGACACGCTGCGGCGTGGTCACGAAGGAGTCGTGCTCAAGGCGCTCGACTCCCCCTACAGCGCAGGCCGGCGCGGCGCGAGCTGGCTGAAGGTCAAGCCCGTGCACACCCTGGACCTCGTGGTCCTTGCCGCCGAGTGGGGGCACGGGCGGCGGACCGGCAAGCTCTCCAACCTGCATCTGGGCGCCCGGCGCGCCGACGGGACGTACGCCATGCTCGGGAAGACCTTCAAGGGCATGACCGACGCGATGCTGGCCTGGCAGACGGAGCGGCTGCGTGAGCTCGCCGTCAGCGACGACGGATTCCTCGTGACCGTACGTCCCGAACTCGTCGTAGAGATCGCCTACGACGGGCTGCAGAAGTCCACCCGCTACCCGGCCGGCGTCACGCTCCGCTTCGCCCGGGTCGTGCGCTACCGCGAGGACAAGTCGCCCGCCGAGGCCGATTCGGTCGAGACGGTGCTGGCAGAGCGTCAGCCGTAGCCCTCCCCCCCTCTAGCCCTGAGGTGCGGCGGCTACCACCAAGTTCAGGCAAAGATCCGGCCGATAGGGTGACCTTAACGCTTTATTGACGCCCATTCGCATCAGCAGCATTGAGAGGGAGAGCTGTGCCCGCATCACGCCTGAGCCAGACGCCGCTTCCAGGCATCGGCATCCGGTACGACCTGACCACCCGAGAACAGCGCCAGATCTCGGTGGTCGCGCACCGGGACGGCGCGCGCACCCTCAGCGCCTACCGTGCCGACGACCCTGACGCCTGCGCGCTCTCGCTGCGGCTGAGTTCCGGCGAGGCGGCCGCGCTGATCGACGCGCTGATGCCCTCGCACCACAGCCCGAATCTGCTGCACACCACCGATCTGGGCCTGGTCGCCGAGCGCATCGAGATCGCGGGCACCTCGCACTGGAACGGGCGGCTGCTCGGCGAGACCCAGATGCGCACCGAGACCGGTGCCTCCATCGTGGCGGTCCTTCGCAGGGCCGAGGCCATCCCGTCGCCCGCACCGGACTTCCGCCTCTCGGGCGGGGACACCCTCATCGTGATCGGCACCCGCGAGGGTGTGGAGAGCGCCGCCGCGATACTCGGGCGGGAGTGATTCGATGCATTCGGCTGTCTTCCTGATCGAGTTCGGCGCGATCATCCTCGCCCTCGGACTGCTCGGCAGGTTCGCCGGGCGGTTCCGCTTCTCCCCCATCCCCCTCTATCTGCTGGCGGGGCTCGCGTTCGGTGAGGGCGGGCTGCTTCCGCTCGGCGCCAGCGAGGAGTTCGTCGCGATCGGCGCCGAGATCGGCGTCATCCTGCTGTTGCTGATGCTGGGGCTCGAATACACCGCGAGCGATCTGGTCAGCAATCTCAAGACCCAGTACCCGGCCGGTCTGGTCGACATGGGGCTCAATGCCGTGCCGGGCGCGATCGCCGCGCTCCTGATGGGCTGGGGTCCGGTCGCCGCCGTCGTCCTCGCGGGCGTCACCTGGATCTCGTCGTCCGGGGTCATCGCCAAGGTGCTCGGCGACCTGGGCCGGCTCGGCAACCGCGAGACCCCCGTCATCCTCAGCATCCTGGTCCTCGAAGACCTGGCGATGGCCGTGTATCTGCCCATCATCACCGCCCTGTTGGCCGGTGTCGGCTGGGCCGCGGGCAGTCTCACCCTCGCCATCGCGCTCGGCGCCGCGGGTCTGGTGCTGTTCCTTGCCGTGCGCTACGGACGTGTGATCTCGCGCTTCGTGTCGAGCGACGACCCCGAGAAGCTGCTCCTCGTCGTCCTCGGACTGACCATCCTGGTCGCCGGGATCGCACAGGAGCTCCAGGTCTCGGCCGCCGTGGGCGCCTTCCTGGTCGGCATCGCACTGTCCGGCGAGGTCGCCGAGGGGGCGCACAGTCTCCTGGCGCCGCTGCGGGACCTGTTCGCCGCCGTGTTCTTCGTCTTCTTCGGTCTGCACACCGATCCGGCGAGCATTCCCCCGGTGCTGCTTCCCGCGCTCGCCCTCGCGGTCGTGACGGCCTGCACGAAGATCGCCACGGGGTACTGGGCCGCCCGCCGCGCCAAGATCTCCGTGAAGGGACGGTGGCGGGCGGGCGGTGCGCTGGTGGCGCGCGGCGAGTTCTCCATCGTCATCGCGGGGCTCGCCGTCACCGCGGGCATCGAGCCGTCGCTGGGCCCGCTGGCCACTGCGTACGTCCTGATCCTCGTGATCGTCGGCCCGCTCACCGCGCGCTTCGTGCAGCCGGTGGCCGCGCGGGTGAGCGGTGTCGTCTCGCGCCGCCGGGAGGCCGCGGCCGCGGCTTCTCTGCCGTCGCCCCCGGAGCCCGAGGAGTCGCTCGACGGGCAGGGCGCGAGCGGGCGCCCCTGACGCACGCCTTCGGGCGGGGGGGGGCGGGCGCGCCCCGCCCGCCCCCCCCGCGCGCCCGCGGGGGGGGGGGTGAAAACAAGA
>NZ_JBHYIG010000235.1:12087-15643 GCF_042740015.1 Streptomyces sp. NPDC059037 | reverse complement strand
AGCACCGCACAGGCCGCCCCCGCCGCGTCGGCGCCCGCCAAGGCCGCTTCCGCGAAGCCCGCAGCCGCCAAGGCCGCGCCCGCGACCGAGGCCCCGGCCGGTCCGGAGTACGTGACGCTGCGCGGCCCCTCGGCCGCCGTCGCGAAGAACATGAACGCCTCGATCGAGGTCCCGACGGCCACGTCGGTCCGCGCGGTCCCGGTGAAGCTGCTCTTCGACAACCGCATCGTCATCAACAACCACCTCAAGCGCGCCCGCGGCGGGAAGATCTCCTTCACGCACCTCATCGGGTACGCGATGGTGCAGGCCATCAAGGCCATGCCGTCGATGAACTACTCCTTCGTGGAGAAGGACGGCAAGCCGACCCTGGTCAAGCCGGAGCACATCAACTTCGGCCTCGCCATCGACCTGGTGAAGCCCAACGGCGACCGCCAGCTCGTGGTCGCGGGCATCAAGAAGGCCGAGACCCTGAACTTCTTCGAGTTCTGGCAGGCCTACGAGGACATCGTCCGGCGCGCCCGTGACGGCAAGCTCGGCATGGACGACTTCACCGGCGTCACGGTCTCCCTGACCAACCCCGGCGGCCTCGGCACCGTCCACTCGGTCCCGCGTCTGATGCCCGGCCAGTCGGTCATCATGGGCGTCGGCTCGATGGACTACCCGGCAGAGTTCCAGGGCACGAGCCAGGACACCCTGAACAAGCTCGGCATCTCGAAGGTCATGACGCTCACGTCGACCTACGACCACCGGGTCATCCAGGGCGCCGCGTCCGGCGAGTTCCTGCGGATCGTCGCGAACCTGCTGCTCGGCGAGGGCGAGTTCTACGACGAGATCTTCAAGGCGCTGCGCATCCCCTACGAGCCGGTCCGCTGGCTCAAGGACATCGACGCCTCGCACGACGACGACGTCACGAAGGCCGCCCGCGTCTTCGAGCTGATCCACTCCTACCGCGTCCGCGGCCACGTCATGGCCGACACGGACCCGCTGGAGTACAAGCAGCGCAAGCACCCCGACCTGGACATCACCGAGCACGGCCTCACCCTGTGGGACCTGGAGCGTGAGTTCGCGGTCGGCGGCTTCGCCGGCAAGTCCATGATGAAGCTGCGCGACGTCCTCGGCGTGCTGCGCGACTCGTACTGCCGCACCACCGGCATCGAGTTCATGCACATCCAGGACCCGAAGCAGCGCAAGTGGCTGCAGGACCGCATCGAGCGCACGCACGCCACGAAGCCCGAGCGCGAGGAGCAGCTGCGCATCCTGCGCAGGCTGAACGCCGCCGAGGCCTTCGAGACGTTCCTGCAGACGAAGTACGTCGGCCAGAAGCGCTTCTCCCTGGAGGGCGGCGAGTCCGTCATCCCGCTGCTCGACGCCGTCATCGACAGCGCCGCCGAGTCGCGTCTGGACGAGGTCGTCATCGGCATGGCCCACCGCGGCCGCCTGAACGTGCTGGCGAACATCGTGGGCAAGTCGTACGCCCAGATCTTCCGCGAGTTCGAGGGCAACATGGACCCCAAGTCCATGCACGGCTCCGGCGACGTGAAGTACCACCTGGGCGCCGAGGGCACCTTCACCGGCCTGGACGGCGAGCAGATCAAGGTCTCGCTGGCCGCGAACCCGTCCCACCTGGAGACGGTCGACCCGGTCATCGAGGGCATCACCCGCGCCAAGCAGGACATCATCAACAAGGGCGGCACGGACTTCACGGTCCTGCCGGTCGCCCTGCACGGTGACGCGGCCTTCGCGGGCCAGGGTGTGGTCGCCGAGACGCTCAACATGTCGCAGCTGCGCGGCTACCGCACGGGCGGCACGGTCCACATCGTCATCAACAACCAGGTCGGCTTCACCGCCGCCCCGGAGTCGTCGCGTTCTTCCATGTACGCCACGGACGTGGCCCGCATGATCGAGGCGCCGATCTTCCACGTGAACGGCGACGACCCCGAGGCCGTCGTCCGCGTCGCCCGCCTGGCCTTCGAGTTCCGCCAGGCGTTCAACAAGGACGTCGTCATCGACCTCATCTGCTACCGCCGCCGCGGACACAACGAGTCGGACAACCCGGCGTTCACGCAGCCGCTGATGTACGACCTGATCGACAAGAAGCGCTCGGTGCGCAAGCTCTACACCGAGTCCCTCATCGGTCGCGGCGACATCACCCTGGAAGAGGCCGAGCAGGCCCTGCAGGACTTCCAGGGCCAGCTGGAGAAGGTCTTCACGGAGGTCCGCGAGGCCATCTCGCAGCCCGCGCAGGCCGAAGTGCCCGCCGCGGAGCCCGAGTTCCCGGTGAACGTGGACACCGCGATCTCCCAGGAGGTCGTCAAGCGGATCGCCGAGTCGCAGGTGAACATCCCCGACCGGGTCACGGTCCACCCGCGTCTGCTGCCGCAGCTGCAGCGCCGCATGTCGATGGTCGAAGAGGGCACGATCGACTGGGGCATGGGCGAGACCCTCGCCATCGGCTCGCTGCTCCTCGAGGGCACCCCGGTCCGTCTGTCGGGCCAGGACTCGCGCCGAGGCACGTTCGGTCAGCGCCACGCGGTGCTCATCGACCGTGAGACGGGCGAGGACTTCACGCCGCTCCTGTACCTCTCGGACGACCAGGCGCGCTACAACGTCTACGACTCGCTGCTCTCCGAGTACGCGGTGATGGGCTTCGAGTACGGCTACTCGCTGGCCCGCCCCGAGTCCCTCGTCATGTGGGAAGCGCAGTTCGGCGACTTCGTCAACGGCGCGCAGACGGTGGTGGACGAGTACATCTCGGCCGCCGAGCAGAAGTGGAACCAGCACTCCGGCGTCACGCTGCTGCTGCCGCACGGCTATGAGGGCCAGGGCCCGGACCACTCGTCCGCCCGCATCGAGCGCTTCCTCCAGCTGTGCGCGCAGAACAACATGACGGTCGCGATGCCGACCCTCCCGTCGAACTACTTCCACCTCCTGCGGTGGCAGGTGCACAACCCGCACCACAAGCCGCTGGTGGTCTTCACCCCGAAGTCGATGCTGCGCCTCAAGGCGGCGGCCTCGAAGACGGAGGAGTTCACGACGGGCGGCTTCCGCCCGGTCATCGGCGACGCGTCGGTCGACCCGGCGGCGGTCCGCAAGGTCGTCTTCTGCGCGGGCAAGCTCTACTACGACCTCGAGTCGGAGCGCCAGAAGCGCGGCGTCACGGACACGGCCATCATCCGCATCGAGCGTCTGTACCCGCTGCCGGGTGCCGAGCTCCAGGCGGAGATCGCCAAGTACCCGAACGCCGAGAAGTACCTGTGGGCGCAGGAGGAGCCGGCGAACCAGGGCGCATGGCCCTTCATCGCCCTCAACCTCATCGACCACCTGGACCTGGCGGTCGGCGCGGATATTCCTCACGGGGAGCGGCTGCGTCGGATCTCCCGTCCGCATGGTTCTTCACCTGCGGTGGGCTCCAAGAAGCGGCATGAGCAGGAGCAGGAGCAGCTCGTCAATGAGGTCTTTGAGGCGTAAGCGCCTCGGGCTGACGTGAGCAGAGGGCCGGGGGCCCCCGGGGGTTATACGCGCGGGGCCGCGCGCGTTGTGGTGGGGGGGGGGTTTG
>NZ_JBHYIG010000235.1:0-12077 GCF_042740015.1 Streptomyces sp. NPDC059037 | reverse complement strand
AGTGCTCCTGTGAGTCCTCTCTTATGATCTTTTTGTCTGGGTGCCTCGTCGGGGCGGTGGCGTGTGCGCGGGCGGGGCCGCCGCGCCCCCCCCCCCCCCCCCCCCCCCGGCCCTTTTTGGGCTGCGGGTGTGTTGTGGTTGCTCGCGCAGTTCCCCGCGCCCCTTACGGGGCTAGCCCAAGTACGCCTCGAAGTCCCAGTACGGGCGGTTGCGCTGGCGGGCCGAGAGGGTGTGCGGGTGCTGGGCGCCGAGCGTGCGGGTCAGTGCGAGGAGGCCGTCCTCCTCCAGCTTCTCGGCCTCCTCACGCTCCCGCAGCGCACGCAGGTCGGCGGCGAGCGCCACCTGGCAGGACAGGGTCAGCGGGTGTTCGTCGCCGAGCGTGTGGCGGGCCCGCCGCAGGGTTTCCCGGCTCAGCTCGGAGGCCTCCACGATGCGTCCGTTGAAGTTACGCGCACCGGTGGCGTTGAGCGCGCAGCCGAGCACCCAGGGGTGGTCGGCGCCGAGCGTGGCCGTCAGGCCGCCGAGCGCGGACTCGAACATCGAGAGGGCCTCGGCGCGTTCACCGGCCGCCTGCATGATCATTCCGGTGTTGGCGACCATGCCGGTGGCGACGGGGTGCGCGGGTCCGAGCAGGGCGCGGTAGCCGGCCTCCGCCTCGGCGATCAGGTCCCTGGCCTGGCTCAGATCCCCGTGCTCGCGCAGGTAGTTGCCGTAGTCCGTGATGAACGACAGCGTGCGGTAGTGGCCGCGGCCGTGCACCTGCACCAGCTGGTCGAGAAGGCCGGCCATCGTGGCCCCGACGTCCTGCTGGAAGCCGCCCTCGCGGCGTCGGCTGAGCGCCAGTTGGGCGCGGGCGTTCAGGGTCTGCGGGTGCTGCGGCCCGAGCACCTGTACATGGAGCCGCAGCACGGACTCGTGGCGGGCCACCGCGTCGCGGTAGCGGCCGAGCAGCCGCAGATCGTGGGCGCAGGCGTTGCCGGAGTTGAGGGTGTTGACGTGCCGGGCGCGCAGCACGCTCTCGCGCCGGGCGAGGGTCTCGACGTCGAGGTCGTACGCCTCCTGATAGCGGCCGAGCAGCCGCAGGCCGACGCCCAGGTTGTGCCGGGCGTTGAGGGAGACCAGCTCGTCCGGGCCGAGGAGCCGCCCGGCCTCCTCCAGGACCTTCGACTGAAGCCCGATGGACTCCTCGTACTGCCCGAGGTGGCGCAGACTGGCGGCCATGGCGCTGTTGGTGAGCAGTTCGCCGAGCTCATTGCGCGGGGTCGCGCCGCGCAGCCGCTCCAGCTGGCCCTTGTCGAGCTCGTACGCCTCACGGAAGCGGCCGCTGGCCCGCAGGATGTTGCCCTCCTGCCGGGTCAGGTCCAGCATGGGCTGGGCCAGCGGGTCCATGAACCCGGACCACCGGTGGCGGATCTGCTCGGCCAGTTCGAGCCCGGCCTTGAACTCACCGCTGTTCAGGCAGTAGCGCAGACAGTTGAGTACGGCGACCTGAACCCGCTCGCTGGTGCTCGCGAGGGTGCCCGAGGGTTCCAGGTGAGGCAGCAGCTCCGCGTACCGGGGCCAGTTCCTGCTGTCCATGGGGTTGCCGGGGTCCGCTTCGGCGAGCAGCCTGCGGACGGCCCTGCGGTAGGTCTCGCGGCCCTCGTCGTCGGTGAGCCGGGTGACGATGTCGTGGACGAGCCGGTGCATGTGCACCGACTCCTGGTGCGGGCCCATGTCGGCGTTGGCGGGACCGCGGTTCTCACGGCTGAGGACCGAGTAGTTGACGAGGGTGTCCAGGGCCCTGGTCCAGGCGGGCAGATCCGTGGCCATCCAGCGCAGTTCCTCGGGCAGATCGGCCTGCGGGTAGGCGCGGATCAGGCCGAGCGGGATACGGCCGGGGGCGAAGGACGTACACAGATTGAGGACGTCGATGGCCTGCGGCTGAGAGCGACGGAGCCGGTTGATCAGTATCGACCAGGAGGTCAGGGACGACTGGGGCAGGCCGTCACCGGTGGAGAGTTCGTCGGCGGTGGAAAGACGCCGCTCCCGCACCATGCGCAGGTATTCAGGTGCCTCCATGCCCGATTCGCCGAGCCAGGAGGCGGCCTGGACGAGCGGCAGCGGGACGTCGCCGAACTCGGCGGCCACCTCGTCGGCCTCTGCCGCGGTCACGTGCGGGGCGCGGCGCATCAGATAGCCGGTGGACTCGGACCGGTCGAAGCTCGGCACATCGAGCAGGTCGGTGTGTTCGCCCCAGCCGCGGTTGCGCGAGGTGATCAGGACGTGGCCGGGGCCGTTCGGCAGCAGGACGTTCGCGCCCTCGATGTCGTCCCAGCCGTCGAAGATGACGAGCCAGCGGGAGTGCGGCTGGCCGCGCCGCAGCGCGTCGCGCACCGCGCGGATGCGCTCGCCGGGCTCGTTTCCGCTGTTCAGGCCGAGCGCGACGGCCAGTTCACCGAACCGGTCGCGCTGGATGTTGCGGTCGTCGGAGTTGACCCACCAGACGGCGTCGTAGTCGGGGCGGAAGCGGTTGGCGTACTCGGCGGCGATCTGGGTCTTGCCGATGCCGGACATGCCGACGAGGGTGCAGGCCGCGTTGCCCCGTTCGGCGTCGGTGAGCCGCTGGTGGAGTTCGAGGAGGAGGTCGTCGCGACCGGTGAACCGGGGGTTCCGGCGCGGTACTTCGCCCCAGATCTCCGGCTGGGCCTCGGGGAAGCGGACGCCGCGGCCCGGGATGGCCCGGCGGGAGACGGACCTGGCCTCCAGGCCGAGCCGGCTGAGCAGACGCTGTTCGGCCTCCTCCTCGCCGAGGCCCCACAGGGCGGCCGGTTCGAGGACGGCGGTGGCCGGAAGCAGGGGGCGGTTCGTCAGGTTGACGGCGGCGAACCGGTCGGCGTTGGCCGCCACGAAGCCGCGCAGTACGTCGTTCCATTCGCTGGCCGGTCGCGGGCCCAGCTCGAAGAACCAGTCGTTGAGGACGAGGAGCACCCGTCCACGGGCGAGCAGCAGGTCTCCGAGCGCGTCCGCGAGGGGCGCCTCGCGCTGCGGGTCCCACCGCTGGAGGACGGCCTGGTGGCCGTGGCTCTCCAGCCGGTGGGCGATCCAAGCGGCCCACGGCCGGTGGTAGCCGGGGAAGACCACCAAGAAGCGCTCCGGCCCTTCCGCGCCGCCCCGGTCCGAGGTCCGTCGTCCGGACCCGCCCGACCGCCGTTCATCCGCCATCTGTACTCCCTCTGCACCTGCACGTACCCAATGTCACTAATCGTGGACACAGTGTCATCCGAGAAGCCGGGAGCACCGGCCAAGGCTCGCGTGGTGTCTGCCCATTTCTCTGGTGAACTCCCGCCCCTCAAAGGTCAGTTCATCGGATTCGAGCAGGATCGACAAGGCGCTTTCGACCTGATCGCGGTATGCGTCGAACTGCTCTGTGGACCGACGCCGCCACGACCGGGGCGTTTCGGTGCCGGCGCCCGCCCGTCGCCACAGGTCGGTGAGCGCCAGATGGGCATAGGCGCCCTGGAGGACGCCCGCTATGGGGCGGGGGTCCGGACGCCAGCCGACCCGGTGCACGGCAGCCCCACCCGGCTCGCACAGCGGTACGAGCTCTTGCAGGGCGGCCAGTTTGGTGTGGTGCGCCTCATGGACGAGTACTTCCGCCATCTCCTCCGCGCTGACGGGCAGTTCGGTCAGGACCGCCCCGGGTGCGGCCCGCAGGGTGGCGCTCATCGGTTGCCGCGCGCCGTGGCGGACACCGGGTCCGAGCGGGACCACGGCCCGCAGGACGGCGCCGATCTCGGTGACCCGGCCGGGGTCGGTGGCCAGCAGGAGCCGCCGGGCGCCGCGCCAGCGCTCCGCCCAGGACCGGTGCGGCGCCTGGCGTCGCTCGGCGGCGGGCAGCGCGGCGGGACCGATGCCGGAGGCCGGTACGCGGTAGGGGTCCAGGTCGTCGAGTACGACGGTGTCGTCGGGCAGGTCACGCAGCCCGGACCAGCCACGGCCGCCGCCACGCGGCCGGCCCCCCGGTGGAACATGCAGGAGGGTGCCACCGGGGATGCCGCCGCCCTCCGCCCGCAGCAGCCCGTCCCGGATCCGCAGCCGGGCCCGGCCGGCCGGGCAGCGAAGGACACCGAGCCCCGGCAGCGCGAGCAGGCCCGATGGAACCTCGACGGCCATGGTGACCTGACAGCCCGCGCGCACGGCGGCGGTGGCGGCGACGGCGCCGAAGTGCGTGAGATGCCGTTCGAACGCGGGCCCGTCGGGCACGGAGAGGTTCGCCGCGAGCCAGGCGCCGGTCATGGGGTAGTCCAAGACGTCCCGGACAACGGCGGGACGGGCCAGCTCGGCCTGCTCGAGGACCTTCCAGTCCCGGTCGAACCGTCGGCGTACGACGGGATCCATCCGGTCGACCCGGGCGATGAGGGCCTTGAGGAGCACCATACGGCGGGTGTACAGCCCGGCACGCAGTGCCGTCGCACCCGTCGGGAGGGGTCTGGTCCTGGCCAGCTCTGCGAAGACCGCGGAGGATACCGGCGCCAGCGTCACCCCGCCCTTTCCTCACCGGGCGACAATCGACCGCTTCCGGCCGGAAACTGGTGGTCGGCGGGGATTCTGTGGACCGGGTCGGGGTCGGTGGGGCCGTACCAGGACTCGCCGAGATCCCGCGAGTGACCGAGTACGCGCTCGACCGCCTCGGCCAGCCGTGGATCGTCCATGGCACGCAATGTCCGCAGGTCCACGTGGGCCAGGTCGAGCAGGAGCGGAGCTCGCCCGGGGCCCCCTTCGGGGCCGGTCACCCATTTCACCTGCTCCGACACCATCGGCTCCTCTCTCACGACACCCGTCCCGTACGGCCGTCACGGCTGCACGGTTCTTCCCGAGGCCGGTGAAACAGAAACCTGTTCGACTTAACTCCGGCCACACGTCCGTTTGTTGCGCGGTGCGCACTGCTTGCTACGCGGTGAGCACTGCCCGCACCCCTCCCCAGGTGCACCACGGCGGGGACGCCCGGTCCCAGTCCTCGTCGGACAGCCGGTCGGCACCGGGAAGGGCAAGCTCGTCGGCACCGACGGCCACCGCTCTGGCGCGCGTCAACTCGACTTCCTGCCAGTCCACTTCACGCAGTACGCCGGTCAGCTGCCGCCACTCGTCGGCGGCCGACCGGTAGGCGGTGCGCGCGGCGGCCGAGCGGCCCATCAGTTCAAGGACGCCGCCCTGCCCGTGCAGCGCACGCGCCGCCGTCACCGACCCCGGCGTACGGCCGTAGGCGATGCGGGCCTCCTGTTCGGCGTGCTCGTACGCCTGCAACGCCTCGGCGAGCACGGGAGTTCCGGTGCGGCGGCGCAACTCGACGATGACACGGCCCAGTTGGAGCCGCCCCTCGGCGCGGACCCGTGCGTCGCGCGCACCCCGGATCGCCTGGCCGAGGAGGTGGCGGCTCTCGAACAGGTCGGGCAGGAAGCCGAGATGACGGAAGCGCTGGGCGAGCGCGCTGCCCACCAGGCCGAGCAGCCTGCCGCGGTCGGGGGCGCGCGCGGGCAGCGCCGTGAGCGCCTCGCGCAGCACGTTCTCGGCGCGGTCGACGATCGCCGCGCCGGTCTCCGCGGCGGCTCGGCGCAGCAGCGACTCGCCCCAGACGGTGAGCAGTCCGCTGCGGCGCTCGCTGTCGGGCGGCGCGAGGTGGGCGGCGGCTTCGTAGGCGCGGTCGGCGTTCAGGTGGTCGCCGTTCGCCTCGTGGAAGGCCGCCCGTGCGGAGAGGCAGCGCAGGCGCAGCGCCGGGTCCGTACCGGCGGCCTGTTCCGCCCTGGCGAACACGGCGGCGGTCTCCTCGGGGGTGTCGACGACCGCCAGGGCTTCGGCCAGGTCGAGCAGGGCCGGGCAGCGTACGCCGTCAGGAGCGCCGTCGGCGTCCAGCATGTCGCAGGCGGCGCGGAGTTCGCGGGCCGCGGCGGCCGGATTCCCGTCGGCGAGCAGGAGGCGTCCGCGGCGCAGCAGCAGGGCGCGGCGGCGGTCGGCGGGCCACTGCGCGGGGTTCCCCGGCAGCGCGGCGAGCGCCCGCTGAAGGAAGTGCGCGTCCTGCGTGGTGCGCCACAACTCGTGCTGTACGGCGGCGAGTTCGAGGGCGACGTCGGCGTGGGCCGGGCTGCCGTCGGCGGCCGCCGAGAGGGCTTCGTCGAGTACGGCTGCGGCCTCGTGCAGCAGGGTGAGGGCGCGCTCGGTCCCGCGCACGCGCGCCGTTCCGGACTCGGCGCGCAGCACCCGGCCGAGGACGAGACGGGCCCGTACGGAGCTTTCGGCGTCCTCGGCGGCCCCGTCTCCGCTGCCCCGCAGCGCCGCCTCTGCCTGTGCCCGCGCGCGGAGCAGCACGGAGGGGTCCGCCTGGTCGTGCCACCTGGCCAGGAGCCGCTCGGCCTCCAGGAGGGGCTCGGCGGCCACGAGGTCCGGTTGGTAGAAGCGCAGGACGCGCGCGGGGACCGTGGCGAACAGTTCGGACTCGACTCCCGAGGTCGTCGCGTCGGCGATGTCGTCGGCACCGGATGCGGCGTCCGGGTCGCCTTCCTGCTCGTCGTGACCGGCGAGGCGGGCCGCCGCGAGGGCGGCGAAGTTGCGGGTGCCACGGTCGAAGTGGCGTTCCACATAGGCCGAGCAGTGCTTGAGCACGAGGCCAGCGGCGGCCCGGTCGAGGGAGCTGAGGAGCAGCTCCTGGACGCGTGCGGGGTAGACGAAGCAGGGCCGCGCCTCCGTTCCCGGCAGCTGCCTGAGCAGCCCGCCGAGCAGCACCTCGGCCAGCTCCATGGGCCCGGTGTCGGGCAGCATGGTGCGCTGGACGAGCTGCATGACGGGCAGCGAGAGCGGGGCCGCCGCGAGACAGACGGCGAGCCGCATGGCGCCGGGCGACGCGGTGGCCCGGAAGGCCCGCAGCAGCTCGTCGTCGCTGCGCCCCGCCGGCGGTACGGGGGCGAGCGGGGTTCCCGAGCCGTCGGACTCCGGGGTCACCCAGGCCGCCCAGCCGGGCACGGGTCCGCCCTGACCGGCAAGCAGCCGCGCCCAGGCCGCGAACGCCTCGGGGGTCGGCTGCAGCACGGGGATCGCCTTGGCTCCGCGGGGCAGCGGCTCCCACGGCTCGTCGGCGGGGTCGAAGACGGTGCGGCCGCCCGGTTCCGGCGTACGCGTGAGGAGTCCCGGCTCGGCGGGCAGTGCCGTACGCGCCCACAGCCGGGAGGGCAGCGGCTGGATCACGGCGATCGGCGAGCCGCCCGGCCAGGTGCGCAGCAGCCGCTGCGCCGCGCCGCTCTGCCACAACGGGCCCACGCAGTCGCTGACGACCAGGGTGAGGCGGCGGCCCGCCGGATCGTGCAGCTGATCGGCCGAGCGCAGGCGGGTGCGGCTGTGCGGTCCTGTGGTGGTGCCGACGAGCGGGACGCCGTCGCCGTTGTCGTACAGCTGGTGGACCTGGACGTCGCGGAAGACGCCCGACTGCTCGCAGGCCTGGCGCAGTTCCTCGACCAGCTGTTCCCACACGGCCATCGCGGGCCCGGTGTCCATGAGCAGCTGGACGTCGACGCTCCGGTGGCGGGCCGCGCGCAGGACGGGGACGAGGAGGCCGGTCACGGCGAAGCGTTCGGCGGTGGCGTCCTCGTCGAGGCTGCCGTCGACGGGGCGGACGGGGTACGGGGCGTAGCGGCGCAGGGGGCGCAGGGCCTGCTGCAGGCCGAGCAGTCCGGGCAGGGCGGCCGCCGCAGGGGCGCGCACGGGAAGCCCGGGTCCCGCGTCACGGGAGTCCGCCGTGCCGCCCGGCAGGTGCAGGGGCACGTCCGCGGATCCCGCCGCCCGGAGCGGCGGTTCGGGGGCTTCGGCGGCGGTTCCGTCGGCTCCCTCCCCCGCCGGTTCCCGGTTGTCGCCGGACCGCGGTGGGGCGGTGTCCTGCGGGGCGTCCGGTTCGCCGGGCCGGGAGGCGTGCGGGAGCCACTGGGCGAGCCAGACGGCGTCGGCGACCTCCTCGGCGGTGGGGTCGAGGCCGCCGTCACGGAGCCTGCCGATGAGCTCTCCCAGATGCATCCGCTGCACCGGGCCATCACCTCGAACGGTCGAGTGGCCGCATGAGCAAGGTGGCGATCCGCTCCCGGGTGAGGCGCTCGGTGTGCGGGGCGTGCTGGGTGAGATAGAGGGCGTTGAGGAGCTGGTCGGCGGCGATGACCTCGCCGGGCTCGCGTTCCAGGAACCGGTCGATCAGATCCCGGCCATCGGCCGCGCCCGCGCCGCCGAGATGGGCCTCGACCATCGACTTGAGCTGCTCCTCGCCCGGCGGCTCCAGTTCGAGCTGGACGCAGCGCCTGAGCAGCGGGGCCGGGAAGTCCCGCTCGCCGTTGGAGGTGAGCACGATGAACGGGAACGTGGTGCAGGCGATCCGGCCTCCGGTGACGGTCACCTTGCGGCCGTCGTCGGTGAGCACCTGGACGGCGGGTTCGCGGTCCGCGATGCGTTCGAGCTCCGGTATCGCGAACTCGCCCTCTTCCAGGGCGTTCAGGAGGTCGTTGGGGAGGTCGAGATCGCTCTTGTCGAGCTCGTCGATGAGCAGCACGCGCGGCAGGTCGGAGGGGAGCAGCGCGGTGCCGAGCGGTCCGAGCCGGATGTACGAGCCGATGCCGGGCGCCGCCGCGTGGCCCCCCGGCTCGCCCTGGGCGCGCTCCAGTTGGACGTCCTGGAGGCGGCCGATGGCGTCGTAGCGGTAGAGCCCGTCCCGGAGGGTGGAGCGGCTCACGATGGGCCAGCGAAGGACCCGGCCGAGGCCCAGCTCGTGGGCGACGGCGTAGGCGAGGGTCGACTTTCCGGTGCCGGGGTTGCCGGTCGCCAGGAGCGGGCGGCGCAGATACAGCGCGGCGTTGACGGCGTCGGTCTCGGCGGGCCTGGGTGCGTAGTTCTCGACGAGGGTGCGCTGGAAGCCGAGCCTGCGGGCCGTGCTCGGGTCGGTGCCCGGTTCCGCGTCCCGTCCCGATGCGGCGAAGTCGCGCCAGGGGGGCGGGGCGGGTAACCGCTGCACACCGTCGTGCGGCTCACCGACACCGCGGTAGATCCGCCAGTCATTCACCTTGGGCTCCTCCCGGCTCTGGTGAGGCCGCGCAGCGGGTACAGGCGACGATGACACTACCGCCGACCTGCCCGGCGTTTCGACCCTGATTCCGGTCCCCTTCCGGCCTCCTTCCGGAATTTGACGGTCCATCAAGTCTCCATGGGTGGGGGCGAGATGGCTTCAGTACCATACGGCGGACGGTCCGGCGGGTCGAACAGAACGGCGATTCCGTCGGCCCATCCGGAGTCGGCGGCCAGTTCCGGAGTGCTGGCGTGGACGCGCAGTTCCTGGATGCGCTCGCGGAGTCCGGCGGCGCTGCCGGCCTTGGCCAGAAATCGGCCGGCCCGGTCGTGGAACTCCTGGCAGTCGTCGTGGTTCTGGCCGTTGCGCCGCCACAGGGCGAGCGGGTGTCCGGCGGCGAGGGCGGTGGACATGGCGGCGAAGCCGTCGCCGTGCTCGACGTGCCCGCAATAGACCGGCACCGATCCGCGCTCGGCCCCCATCAGCCTGCCGAACGCCGCGGGCCTGCTCTCGCGGCGTACGGACGGGCCGTGCCCCGACACGGCGGCCTCGTCGCGCAGCGGCACGGCGGCCAGCGGGCCGTCGGCGGCGTTCCACAGCCGCCGCCACTCGGGGATGGCGTCTCTCGCGTTGCGCCTGCGGTCGCGGATGACGACGACCCGGCGCCGGCCGAGCGGCATGTAGGGCGGGTCCCACTCGTCGTAATCGTCGTCGGCTCCATCGGGTATCAGGCGCCAGGCGTCGATCGGTTCGTCGAACAACTGCCGTGGCAGCAGGGCCTCGACGGCGGCGAGGTTCTCTCCGCTGTCGCCCTGGCGCAGCGCGCCGGCGAGGGGCCCGCGCAGGGTCCTGCGCAGCTGGGAGCGCGGCACTCCACGGTCGTCGCCGTCGAACGGGCTCACGTCGCGGCCGTCGAACAGCAGCTTGACCCGCCACGGGTAGCGGCCGCCGTAGTCGGGTTCGCCGACCTCCACGAGGACGTCGGCGCGGGCCCGGCTGCGGTTCTCCCGCACGGTCGCGGTGGGCGGGGGCGCGACGTCCGTGCCGTTCAGGACCGGGGCGAGGGCGCGGCCGATCTCCTCGGCGATCGGGCCGCGGGCCATCTCGGACCGGAAGGTCACCCAGTCGGCGAGGTCGCGCAGCGCCTGTGGCGCGGCCGTGTCGCGGCGGGTGAGCGCGGTGTGCCGGGCGACCTTCGCGGCGTACAACAGCACGGCGTCGAGGTCGAGTTCGTGCGGCTTGGCCTTTCCCCGGATGTCCGGCAGGTCGTGCAGGAGCCCGGCCCCCTCGCGCCAGCTGCGCGGGCTCTGCTCGATGGGCGAGCGGAAATCATCCGCCAGCACACGGGACTTGACCTTTTCGACGAGCTTCATGACCTCGCCGGGGCCGCTGGGCGGCGGGAGTTCGGCGAGCAGGCCGTACAGGTGCACCCGCAGGTCCGGGGTGAGTCCCGGTGCGCCGCGGGTGCGCAGCTTGAGCTGGGTGCGCGTCCAGTCGTCGGAGCCGCCTTCGCGGTAGCGCCGCAGGTGGTGGCGGTCGTGTTCGCGCAGCACCGTGTGCAGGACGTCGCCGCCCGGCAGGTCGTACAGCTCGTGCAGCGCGGTGACCGGGACCGCGAGGCCCTCGCTGCGGCCGACGGCCTTGACCACGGCGATGACGGCTCCGGACTCCCGGTCGACGACGGGCCCGCCGGAGACTCCCTCGACGGGCAGGACGCCGGTCAGCAGCAGCGTCCTGGTGTCGTGCGCCTGGGCCTGGCCGAGCCCGTCGCGCACTCCGAGGTCACCGGTCTCCCGCGACCAGCCGTGCAGGCTGATCTCGGCGGGGATGGACGGGGGCCGCTCGCTCAGCCAGACGCAGGGGGCGTCGCGCGCGTCCGGGACGTGGACCAGGGCGATGTCGGGGACTTCCCAGCGCGACCGGTTCTCCTCGGGGACCGAAGGGCGGGGCTTGGCAAGGACGACCCTGCCCGTGGCGGTGCCGCCCTGCCAGACGACGCCGACGGCCTGCTCGCTCCGCCACACTGCGGCTCCCCCCTTTCCCACGACATGTGCGCAGGTCAGCAGCCACTGAGGGGCAATGAAAAAGCCCGAGCCCCAGTAGTGGTCACCGTGCTGCTCATACCCCTCGCCGGGCTCCACGATGCGCGCGAGTGAGGGGCGCACTGTCCCCTGGAAGGCGCTCATTGCACGCCAGTCGCCGTGGCCGTTGGTGCCGTCGCGGGTTCTGTCGCTGGTTCCCTCGCTGGTTCCGTCGCGGGTTCCGTCGCTGGTTCCGTCCAGGTCAGCGACACGGAAACGGACGCCTTGCCGCCGCCGTCGGCGAGGACGCTGACGACCTTGCCGGACTGGGCGGACAGCTCGATGCCGAAGTTCACGGCGACCTCGACGGGGCCGGTGGGTGCGAGCCCGGCGCGCAGGGAGCACACCACCCCGCTGACGACGTCGCTCAGTCCGCTCGCCATGTCGATGACGCGATCGCCGACCCCGGTGTCCCGGAAGCCGCTGCCGCCGTCGATTTCCTGTGCCTCGGTGATACGCGCCCAGACGGCGGTGCCGTCGTCGAGCCGAATCTGTGCGATCCCATCCGTCACAAAGACCCCCGTTCCCCCATGACAAGGAGGAGAAGGCTAACTCGATGCATGGGGCAAGGGCGAGGGAATGACGCCTATCCTGGCTGAGACAGAGCGTTTTCGAGTCCAGCGGAGCCCCCCTTGTACTTCACCGACCGTGGCATCGAGGAACTGGAGAAGCGGCGCGGCGAGGAGGAGGTCACCTTCGAGTGGCTCGCCGAGCAGCTCCGCACCTTCGTCGACCTCAACCCGGACTTCGAGGTGCCGGTGGAGCGCCTCGCGACGTGGCTGGCCCGCCTCGACGACGAGGACGAGGACGAGTAGGGGTACGCCCCGAAGGAGCGCCCCGAAGGGGCGCGGGGCTGGGACAATTGACTCTCCCCCCCATTGTCGCCCCCACCCCCGGCAAGTCCGCCGTCGAACGGACGCCACCCC
>NZ_JBHYIG010000234.1:0-15684 GCF_042740015.1 Streptomyces sp. NPDC059037 | reverse complement strand
AGCGCCGTTGACGGCCCCGGCGCGGCGCCCGGCAGCCGCGCCCACCGGCACAACACCTGGGGCGCCCCGTCCGCGACCACCTGGCCCTGCCCGGGGGGTCGGGCCCGTTCCGTCGGGACCGGGCCCTACCGATCAGCCGATGTCAGACACGGTCGGCCGCGATGAGCAGGTACTGGAAGGACCCGTCCTTGTAGGAGTTGATGAACGCGTCCTCGATTCCCGTGACCAGAGAGGACGTGGCCCGCAGCTCCCAGTACGGCAGGGTGTCGGGGGTGAGATCGACGACGGCCTGCGGGACGAGGCGGTTGTCGGCCATGGCGCGCAGATACTCGCGGCGCGAGTGGATGTTGCACTCGAAGTGCGCGTTGATCTGCGAGACCCACTTGGAGGGCTGGCCGTACCGCGGGTTCCAGCAGCCGGTGATGGTCACATAGCGGCCGCCGACCTTGAGGACGCGGGAGTGTTCGGCGAAGAGGTCGTGCAGGTCGACGTACATGGTCGACTCGTTGTTCCACGAGGCCGCGGCCTGCCCGGTCTCGAAGGGCGTGGAGAGCATGTTGCAGACGCGGGCGCGGACGTGGTCCTGGATGCGGAGCTCGCGCGCACGCCTGTTGGCGAAGTCGGCCTGCTTGGCCGACAGCGTGACCCCTTCGACCTTGCAGCCGAAGTGCTGGTGCGCCATCACCATCGAGCCGCCGCGGCCGCAGCCGGCGTCCACCAGGGTGTCGTCACTCCCGATGTCGCCGAGGTGCCCCAGGAGGAACTCGGCCTGCGCCGACTCCAGTCGGTGCAGCTCGGCGATCAGCTTCTTCTCGCTCTCGCTGTCCTCGGCGTCACCGAGCGCGGCGCGGTCGACGTCGCCGATGCCGTAGTGGTGGTGGTACAGACCGTCGACATCGCCGAGACGCAGGTTCACGGGCCTGGCCTCCCCGTCCCAGTAGCGGGCGATGTCCCCCTGGTAGGGCGTCGCCGGGCCGGGGATGCGCAGGGGGGTGCCGGTGGAGGTGGCGGTGAGTTCGGTGCTGGTCACAGATGAATCCATTTCTCTTACCGGAACTTCTCTTACCAGAAGTCGGGCAGGCTGTAGCGGTAGGTGTTGGTCTGGTGCCAGTAGTGGTTGCCGTCGACCCAGGCGGCCACGCCGCGCAGGAAGCGCTGGACACTCGGGACGGGGCAGGCGGCGGCCAGAGCCGTGGCTTCGGCCTCGAAGTCGTGCATGAGGTCGTTGTGGACCTCGACCGACTTCAGATAGGCGTCCTGGTCGGAGAGGCCCTCCCGCTCGGCGATCACGACCGGCAGGTTCAAGTGCACGCCAGGAGCGTCGAGTTCCTTGGTGTACGAGTACAGGTCGTTGACGATGGTCGTCGCGTTCCCCGCGAGAGCGATGACCTTCTGCATGGCGGGCTGTGCGTGCAGGTCCGCCGGCAGTTCGTAGCCGCCGACGGTGTCGGTGATGGTCGGGCAGGGGCGGAAGTTGTTGAACTGGCGCATCGCCAGGTACTCCCACACTTCGGGTACGTGTTCCAGCTGGGCCCAGGCGGCTTCGGCGAGATAGCCCAGGTGCAGCCGTGCCATGTCGTGCCGGAACCGGTCGGCCTGCGCGGCGCTGCCCGCCTGGACGAAGTACTCCATGGCGGAGCTGTAGGCGCGCCGGGGCGCGTCCGCGTGGAGCGACTTCGCCCACTGCGGCTGGTACTCCTGCGTCGTGTACAGGGGATCCAGGGCGGTGTGCGCGAGCAGAAGGCGTTCGCCGAGGCCGACGGGCGAGCCTCCGTGGTCCTCGCAGTAGCAGTCGTCCACCGCGTTCTCGGCCACCATCAGGCGGGTGGCGATCATCAGGTGGTCGACGGTGGGCGCGTCCGGATGGCAGGCGACCATGTAACGCCCCACGGAGAACCCGTCGAACTGCTCCTCCCAGTCATCGGGATAGAGGGAAACCTCGTCCAGCGCCCAGGACTTGATCCTGCGGCTGACCTCATCGACCCGCGCCGGATCGGGTTCGGGCACCGGGTGGAAGTAGAGCCCCGGGATCGGCGTGCCTTCCGCCGGAGCCACCGGTTCCGAGGCCGTCGGCGGTTCCGGGGGTGTCGGCGGCTCCTCCCGCGGCATCAGCCGCAGGCCCGCCGTGCCCAGGCCGCTGGGGCCGCGCAGGAGCCGCTCCAGGCCGGCGCTCGGGGCGGGCGCCGCGGCTGCAGGGGCATCGAGGGGAGGCGGGCCGCCGATGGCGGCCTTGATGTCGCGGGCGCGGGCCGCGGCGTCGGCGAGTACGTGCATCCATGGCTCCTTCGGGGGGTGGGCGGCCTCGCGGGCCGGGGCCGCTACCTGGGCCAGCGGGCGATCTGTACGTTCTCCATCACGCCGACCGCGTCCGGCACGAGGATGGCGGCGGAGTAGTAGGTGCTGACGAGGTAGGAGGTGATGGCCGTCTCGTCGACGCCCATGAAGCGGACCGACAGGCCCGGTTCGTACTCGTCCGGCAGACCGGTCTGATGCAGTCCGATGACGCCCTGGTTCTCCTCACCCGTACGCATGCAGAGGATCGAGCTGGTCTTCTCCTTGGTGATCGGGATCTTGTTGCAGGGGAGGATCGGGACCCCGCGCCAGGCCGGGACCTGCTGGCCGCCGAGGTCGACGTGGTCCGGATAGAGCCCGCGCGCGTTGAACTCACGCCCGATCGCCGCGATCGTCTTGGGGTGCGCGAGGAAGAACTTCGACCCGCGACGGCGGCAGAGCAGCTCGTCCATGTCGTCCGGCGTCGGCGGCCCCGAGTGCGTCTGGATGCGCTGCTGGAAGGCGGCGTTGTGGAGCAGGCCGAACTCCCGGTTGTTGATGAGCTCGTGCTCCTGGCGCTCGCGCAACGCCTCGACGGTGAGCCTGAGTTGCTCCTCGGTCTGGTTCATCGGCCCGTTGTAGAGGTCGGCGACCCTCGTGTGGATCCGCAGAATGGTCTGGGCGACCGAGAGTTCGTACTCGCGCGGCTTCAGTTCGTAGTCGGCGAACGCGCCGGGCAGCTCGTGCTCGCCGGTGTGGCCGGCCGACATCGCGATCTCCGCCTCGCCGCGGTGGTTCTGCCGTTGGCGGGAGAGCGCCGCGAACTCCTCGAGGTGCTCCCGGAGGCTCGGCGCCGCGGCCAGGACGGCCGCGAAGTCGGCGCGCGACAGGGTCAGCAGGGTGCCCGAGGTCTCGGCGGTTGCGGTCTGCTCCCACCGGGCGTCCTCGTCGATGAGGGCGTTCTCCCCGAACTGGTCGCCGTCGGCGAGTACGTCCAGGGCGACCTCGTCGCCGTACCTGCCGACGGTGGTCTGGCTGATACGTCCGTGGGCGATCAGGTGCAGCTGCTCCGCGGGCGTGCCGCGCTCGACCAGCGTCTCGCCGATCCGGAAGTCGCGCTGGACGCACCGATCGGCGATGGCGGTCAGTACCTCATCGTCGTCGAAGCCGCGCAGCAGGGCCAGTTCACCCAGTTCACGGGGGATCACCCGGACGTCGGCGCCGTCCTGGACGAACTCCACGGTGCCGTCGCCGACGGTGTAGGTCAGCCGACGGTTCACCCGGTAGGCGCCGCCCTTGGTCTCCACCCAGGGCAGCATCCGCAGCAGCCACCGGGAGGTGATCTCCTGCATCTGCGGGGCGGACTTGGTCGTGGTGGCGAGGTTGCGGGCGGCCGCAGTACCCAGGCTGGACTGCCGCGGCAGCTCCACTTGCGCTTCCGGGCTCGAGTCAACAGTCATCGGGCGAGCTCTCCTTGGTCAGGGCGGTGACGCGCGTATGCGGACGTCACCGGGCAAGAGGAGGGAAACAGGGGTATACGAACGGGAATCCGGCCAGATCCAGAGGGAACACTAATGGCCGCTCGGCCGCCCGGAGCAAGGAAATTCGCCGACATTAACTCGATACGATGATCGAGCGCGCGCGATGTTTGCGCAGGTACCGGCGGCTTTCAGCCCCGATGGACGGCGCGTTCCGGCGAGCGGCGGACGGCTCGCGCGATGCGAGGCCGACCAGCCGAGGGGCCCCGAAGTGCCGTACATCCAGGCCGTCGTGGGCCATCGGGGCGTCCGCACACCGCGGCCACCGTCCGTGTGCGCAGAGGCATCCCCGCGTCACGGCGGCGGAAACGCGACACGGGTCCTCCGGGGCGGGGTACCGCTGGGGCGAAACTGCGATTAGTGCGGCTGAGAGGAACGGGACCCGTCATGACCAAGAACCAGCACAGTTCGTCGCCCGGCACCCGCTGGGAGCGGGCCGTCGTCGTCGGCGGCGGATACGCGGGTCTCGTCACCGCCCGCGTCCTGTCCGATCACTTCAGAGAGGTGCTCGTCCTGGAGCACGACCCGGTGCGGTCGGACACGGGTGTGCACCCCCATGTCCCGCAGGGCTACCACGCGCACGCGCTGCTCGCCCGGGGCGGCGAGGCGCTGGAGGAGCTCTTCCCGGGGCTGCGGGCGGAGCTCGCGGAACTGGGCGCGCCGGTCTTCGACTACGGCGAGCGGATGAGCTTTCTGCTGCCGACCGGCTATGCGCCGGCCGCCCCGGTGGGCCTGGCCATCCAGAGCCTCACGCGCGACGAGCTCGAACGGCGCCTGCGGCAAAGGGTGTTGGCCCTGCCGGCCGTGCGCGTGCTCCCGGCGACCCGCTGCGAGACGGTGACGGCCAGCGCTCCCGGGCGCCTGGACCGGGTCCGTTACCGCACCGACGGCGCCGAAGAGTCCGCCGAAGTCACCGCGGACCTGGTCGTTGACGCCTCGGGTCGCTCCACGTCCGTCGACCGGTGGCTCACCGACGCACGGCTGCCGGTGTCCGCCAAGACCGTCATCAAGGCGAAGATCACCTACACCTCCGCGTGCTACGAACGCCCGCCGCAGGACCGGCAGGACTTCGACATCGCGTACCAGATGGCCTTCGCGCCCGACGTCCCGCGCGGCGGAGTCGTCCTCGCCGTGGAGCGCAACCGCTGGATGTGCTCGCTGCTCGGCGTCGACGAGCACGTGCCGCCCACCGACGACGAGGGCTACCTCGACTTCGCCCACAGCCTCGGCAATCCCCGCCTCGCCGAACAGATCAAACGCGGCACCCGGCAAGGAGAGATCCACCGCTACACCAACCCCGGCAACGAGTGGCGCCTGCACCACAAGAACGCCCGCTGGCCCGAACGCCTGATCGCGGTCGGCGACTCCCTCTGTGTGTTCAACCCGGTGTACGGACAAGGGCTCACGGTCGCCGCGCTCGAAGCGGAGCTGCTCGGCCGACTGCTGCGCCGCAGGCGGGCCGACGCGGCCGGACTCGACGGCCTCAGCCGCGCCTACCAGCGCGCCGCGGCCCGTGTCATCAAGGTCCCCTGGACCATGGCCACCAGCTCGGACCTGATGTGGGCACCCGCCGGACAGCCGCGGTCCGCACGCTTCGCCCACTGGTACAACAAGCACGTCTTCGCGCTCGCCGTGCACGACCCGGGCGTGTGGGCCCGGTTCGTACGGGTCCTGAACATGACGGCCCCGCCCTCGCTGCTGTTCCGCCCGTCCGTGCTCGCCAAGGTGGTACGCCGCGCGCTCACGCGCCGCCGGAGCTGAGGCGGCGTACCGCGAACTGCGGGGCCGAGTACCGCGTCGTCATGGGGAGGAGGCCGCCGGCGCGACGGGCGAGATCCTCAAGCGTGAACTCGCGGTCGACTGACGCGCGGTGGCGTCAGCGCAGGACCGCCTCGCCCGTGCGGACGGCACGCATCGCGCGCTCGACGGTCTCCTCGTTCTCGCCGACCGGAGCCACGTAGTTGATGACGTCGCGTGCGGCGTCAGCGCCGAGCGTCCGGGCCATCACCCACGTGGCGAGATACTGCGAGGCCAGGCAGCCGCCCGCCGTCGCGATGTTCCCCTCGGCATGGAACGGCGCGTCCAGGACGGTGACACCGCAGGCCTCGACAAGGGGCCGGCTCGTCATGTCCGTGCACGCGGGCATGGACGTCAGCAGCCCGAGCCGGGCGAGCACCAGCGCACCGGAGCACTGCGCACCGATCAGCTGGCGCGAAGGGTCAAGCGGCAGCCTGGAGATCAACCGGTCGTCGGCGACCACGTCGCGCGTCTTCACGCCGCTGCCGATCAGTACGACATCGGCCTCGGTCACGAACTCCATGGGGCGCTGCCCAGTTGTCTCGACGCCGTTCATCGACGTGACCACCGGCGTCGGTGTCGTGATGAAGGCCTCCAGGCCGTCCTTTCGGCACCGATTGATCAGCGCGGAGGCGATGAAGCTGTCGAGTTCATTGAATCCGTCAAAGGTGACCACGGCTACCTGCATGGCATCTCCTCGAAGTCCGGAACCGGCCTGGAGGTGCAGATTCTCAGGCGTGCTGCGCCCGGGAACCGGGCCAATCGGCGTCCGGTGGCTCAGTCGTGTCAGTAAACGCTTGACTCTCCATCCGCTGGAGGGATGAGAGTTGGCCTCGTGAGCGACCACACCGAGCTGCTGACCATCGGCGAACTCGCCCGGCGCACCGGGCTTTCCGTGCGGACCATCCGTTTCTGGTCCGACAGCGGAGTCGTGGTGCCGACCGGCCGCACGGCGGGCGGCTTCCGGCTCTACGACGCCGATGCCACCGCCCGTGTCGACCTCGTCCGGACCCTGCGCGAGCTGGGCCTTGACCTGGAGACGGTACGCCGGGTGCTGGACAGGCAGGTGACGGTGCGCGACGTGGCCAGGGCGCATGCGCGGGCAGTCGACGCGGAGATCCGCACACTGCAGGCACGGCGCGCGGTGCTTGATCGGGTCGCTCGGCAGGGCAGTACGACCAAGGAGATGAGACTCATGCATGAACTGGCCCGGATGTCCGCCGACGAGCGACAGCGGATCATCGACGATTTCGTCCACGAGACCTTCGACGGTGTCGACCCCGACGCGCCTGGCGCCCACATCGCCCAGGCCATGCGCACCGTACCGAAACACCTGCCCGCCGACCCGACCGCCGAGCAGGTGGACGCCTGGGTGGAGCTGGCCGAGCTGGTCGGCGACGAGCCGTTCCGGGAACGGGTACGCGAGATGGCCCTGGCCGGGGCGTCGCAGGGAGAGCAACAGCCGGCGGGGCCCGACCCGGCGAAGGTCGCGGTCCACGCCGGCCAGGCGGTACGCGAACACGTCGCCCCCGCAACGGCCGCAGGCAAGGAGTTCCTTCACCGCATCATCGACCCCGGCCTGCCGGCAGCGGAACGCGCCCGGCTGGCTGATCAGTTGGCGACTTTCACCGACCGCAGGGTGGAGCGGTACTGGCAGCTGCTTGCGGTGCTCAACGGGCGGCCGCAGGTCCCCTCGCAGGTGCCTGCGTTCGAATGGCTGATCGCCGCCCTGCGAGCGGAGGATTAGGGGGCATCGGTACCGCTCACCGTCGACGGTGAGTCAGGACGGCGACGGTCCCGTCGCGGGAAAGGCCTGGTCCGTCCAGATGGTCTTGCCGGAGCGGGTGTAGCGCGTTCCCCACCGCTGGACCAGCTGCGCGACGATGAACAGGCCGCGCCCGCCTTCGTCGTCGTCGCCGCTGTGGCGCAGGTGCGGTGAGGTGTGGCCCCGGTCCGCGACCTCGCACAGGAGGGTGCGGTCACGGATGAGGCGTACCTGGATCGGCCCTTCGGCGTACCTGACCGCGTTGGTCACCAGCTCGCTGACGACGAGCTCGGTCGCGAAGGACAGCTCCTCGAGGCCCCAGCGGTGCAGCTGTTGGGTGGCAAGCTCCCGGGCCTGGCCCGCGGCGACCGGTTCCGCGGGCAGTTCCCATTCGGTGACCTGCGAAGGGTCGAGTTCCCGGGTGCGGACGAGCAGCAGGGCGGTGTCGTCGGCCGTCGAGCCGCCGGGCAGGAGTTGTGCCACGGCCCGGTCGCAGAGCTCTTCGAGCGACGCCCGCCGGTCGCTGAGTACGCGTCCCAGGATGTCAAGACCGTGGTCGATGTCGCGGTCACGGGCCTCGACAAGGCCGTCGGTGAAGAGCGCGAGCAGGCTGCCCACCGGCAGCTCGATCTCCATCGACTCGAACGGCAGACCGCCGAGGCCCAGCGGCGGTCCTGCCGGCAGGTCCGGGAAGGACAGCCGGCCGTCCGGGTCGACGACCGCCGGCGGCAGGTGCCCGGCCCTGGCCATGACGCAGCGCCGCGACACCGGGTCGTAGACCGCGTAGAGGCAGGTCGCCCCGGTGGTCACATCGGCGTACATGCCGTCGGGCGTTTCCAGCTCGGCCCGCTGTTCCTCCGCCGACTGCGCCACCAGGTCGTCGAGCCGCGAGAGCAGCTCGACGGGATCCAGGTCCATCTGGGCGAACGCGCGCACGGTCGTACGCAGCCGTCCCATGGTGGCGGCCGCCTGCAGACCGTGGCCGACCACGTCTCCGACCACGAGTCCGATCCGGGTTCCGGACAGCGGGATGACGTCGAACCAGTCACCGCCGACGCCGGTCACGTCGTCCGTGGGCAGATAGCGGTAGGCGACGTCGACCGCCGACTGCTCCGGCACGTGTTGCGGCAGCAACTGGCGCTGGAGGGCCAGGGAGGCGGTGCGCTCACGGGTGAAGCGGCGGGCGTTGTCGATGGACACGGCCGTACGGGCGACCAGCTCGTCGGCCAGTGACACTTCGCCGCTGTCGAAGATGGCCCCGGTGTCGCGTATGAAGGTGACGAGTCCCAGCGTGCTGTTCCCGGCCCGCAGCGGCACGACCAGGACCGAGTCGTCGAGCACGAGCCCGCCCGAGGAGAGGCTGCGGTCCTGCGGTGAACCGGACGGGTACTCCACGGGGGAGTGGCTCGCGGAGGGAGCGGGCGCAGGCCCCCTTCCTGGCTCCTCCTGGCAGGCTTCATCGGCCGAGCAGCGGGCGACCCGCACCAGGGACATCGCCGCCGAGCCGCTGGTGGCCGGCACCTCGCCCTCCAGTACGCCCCTCGCGAGGTCGACCGTGACCGTGCTCGCGAACTCCGGCACCGCCACCTCGGTGATCTTCTCGGCGGTGGCCATCACATCGAGGGCCGTACCGACTCCGCGGCCCGCCTCGACGAGCAGGGCGAGGCGACGCTGGGCCTTGTAGCGATCGGTGATGTCGAATGCGTCCTCGCACACCCCAAAGACATGTCCGTTGGCATCCTGGAGCCGGTAGTAGGCGCAGGACCAGAGGTGGTCCGTCTCCGGGTCGGTGGGCGGCCTGCCCTGGAAGTGCAGGTCCAGAAAGGGTTCCCCGGTGTCAAGGACGTGACGCATGACCGTGTCGAGGGTGGGCGGATGCCCCCGGGTCACGAACTTTCCCTCGGAGTACAGCTCTTCGGCCCGAGAGCCGCGGAACTCGGCGAGCGGTCGCCCCATCTCCTGTTCGTACGCCGAGTTGCACCAGGTCAGGCGCAGGTTGGTGTCGTAGATGGCCAGGCCTACGGGGGACTGGGTGGCAAGGCCGTGCAAGAGGGACTGCCGGGCTTCCCAGATCCGCAGATCCTGTAGCTCCGTCGCCACGACGACGCGCAACGCCGTGTCGGCGCCCGCCAGCGGACACACCGCGGTGGCGACGGTCAGTTCACGCCCGTCGCGGTGCCGGGCGACGCGGATCTCGTTCCCCCGGAACAGGGGAGGGGGCGGGAGAACGGCGACTGCCTGGCCGGGTGGCAGGAGAGTGGCCACGGGCCTGCCGAGGATCTCCTGCGCCGGGTAACCGAGGAGCCGCTCCGCCGCGGGGCTCCATCCGATGACCGTGTCCTGGGCGTCGACGACCGCCGTGGCCGCCCTGTTGACGTCGAGGGGGCCACGGAAGTCGGAGCTCTGCTCCGCGTTCCATGCAGTCATCGCGCCACACCAGCCCCGTTCATCCCCTACAGAATCCGCCGTCCCCGGGGCGGGCACAACCGCTGTACGCCCACCCAACGGAATCCGGAGGCCGCCGCCACCGCGTCAGGGCGCGACGTGCGCCCGGGACAGCAGGAGCAGACTGTGCGCCCCTAGGGCGATCTCGCTGTCCGCCTTGTGCTCGGTCTCGTCCGAAAGGCCTCGCGGGTCCGAGGTGTCGATCCGTGTGGTCCAGCGTTCGCCGTACGCGGGGTCCGGCAGCTGGAAGACGATCGGCTCCCGGTAGCTGTTCAGGAGCAACAGGAAGGAGGTGTCCACCACAGGTCTGCCGCACGCGTCGGGTTCCGTGATCGCGTCACCGTTGAGGAAGACGCCGATGGCGTGGGCGTCGGGCCGCTGCCAGTCCTGCCGCGTCATCTCGTGCGCGTCGGGCCTGAACCACACCAGATCCGGCAGCGGCCGGGCCCCACGGGTCGTCGTGTCACCAAGGAAGAAGCGGCGTCTTCGCAACACCGGGTGCTCGACCCGCAGCGCGATCGCCCGCCGGGTGAAGGCGAGCAGGTCACGCCGGTCCTCGTCGAGATCCCAGTCGACCCAGGAGATCTCGCTGTCCTGGCAGTAGGCGTTGTTGTTGCCCAGTTGGCTGCGGCCCATCTCGTCGCCGTGGGCGATCATCGGAATCCCCTGCGACAGCATGAGCGTGGCGAGGAAGTTGCGCTGCTGGCGCGCACGGAGCTCCAGGACGCCCTCATCGGCCGTCGGTCCCTCGACGCCGCAGTTCCACGAGCGGTTCGCGTTCTCGCCGTCCCGGTTGTCCTCGCCGTTGCCCTCGTTGTGCTTGTCGTCGTACGAGACCAGATCACGCAGCGTGAAGCCGTCGTGCGCGGTGACGAAGTTGACGCTCGCGCGCGGACGGCGACGGTCGTGCTGGTAGAGGTCGGACGACCCGGTCAGCCGGGAGGCGAACTCGGCGAGGGAGTTGTCCGCGCCGCGCCAGAAGTCCCGTACCGCGTCGCGGTACTTGCCGTTCCACTCCGACCAGAGCGGCGGGAAGTTGCCGACCTGATAGCCGCCCTCGCCGACGTCCCAGGGCTCGGCGATGAGTTTGACGCGTCCGACCACCGGGTCCTGCTGGACCAGGTCGAAGAACGCGGAAAGCCGGTCCACGTCGTGGAACTGCCGGGCGAGCGTGGCGGCCAGATCGAAACGGAACCCGTCCACGTGCATCTCGGTGACCCAGTAGCGCAGCGAGTCCATGATCAGTTGCAGGACGCTGGGGTGCCTCATCAGCAGGCTGTTGCCCGTGCCGGTGGTGTCGAAGTAGTGCGCCGGATCGCTCTCCGCCAGGCGGTAGTACGAGGCGTTGTCGATGCCGCGGAAGGCGAGCGTCGGGCCGTTCTCGTCGCCCTCCGCGGTGTGGTTGTAGACCACGTCCAGAATCACCTCGAGCCCGGCCGTGTGCAGCTTCTTGACCATCGACTTGAACTCGGTGACCTGCTCGCCGCGCGAGCCGTGCGCCGCGTAGGCGTTGTGCGGCGCGAAGAAGCCGATGGAGGTGTACCCCCAGTAGTTGGACAGGCCGCGGTCGCGCAGGAAGCCGTCCTGCACGTACTGGTGCACCGGCATCAGCTCGACGGCGGTCACCCCCAGCGAGAGGAGGTGATCGATCACGGGCTCGGTCGCCAACCCCCCGTAGGTGCCCCGGAGTTCGGCGGGGACCCCGGTGTGTCTGCGGGTCAGGCCTCGCACATGGGTCTCGTAGATCACGGTCTGGGCGTAGGGACGCCTCGGCAGTACGTCGCCCTCCCAGGGGAAGGAGGGGTCGGTCACCACCGAGAGCATCGTGTGCGCGGCGCTGTCGGCCGGATCGGGACCCCGCGCCGCGTGCTCGTACAGCGCCGCGTCGTTGTCCACCTCCCCATCGAACGCCCTGGCGTAGGGGTCGAGGAGCAGCTTGGCGGGGTTGCACCGATGGCCCGTGGCGGGTTCCCAGGGGCCGTGCACCCGGTATCCGTAGCGATGTCCCGGGCCGACCCCCGGCAGGTAGCAGTGCCAGACGAAGCCGTCGACCTCGGTGACCCAGATGCTTTCGTGGGTGCCGTCCTCGTGGATGAGGACGAGCTCGACACGGTCGGCGACCTCGCTGAACAGGGCGAAGTTCGTCCCTTCGCCGTCGTAGGTCGCGCCGAGCGGGAAGGGGTGTCCGATCAAGGTGCGCACGCTGCTGCCTCCGTATGGATGACGCGTGGATGAGCGTGGTCGTCGGTGTGTGTCACGCGTACCGCGCCCATGGACGGGCCGCGGCTTCCCCGATGGGATGCCGCGGCCGTGGCGCGCCGCCACCGCCGAGCGCCTCGTTCAGCCGACGGGCACCGCTTGCGGCAGCGGATCCGACGCCGCGGGTCGCTCCCCCAGCGTGGGGCACAACTCGTCCCGCTGCGCGGCGTGCCCGATCGGGGAGGCGGCCGCGCGCAGCGTGGGCGCGGGCGGCGCGGGGGTCAGCAGGGCGCCGTCGGCGGACCGGGCACGGTGCGAGAACCAGATGATTTTGCCGTTGGTCGCCGGACAGTTGCCCCAGCCGTCGCTCAGCGCGGCGATCTGCGCCAGATAGCCCTCCGGCCCGCAGTGCGGATGACGAAGGTCGCGTTCGTTGTCGGATACGGCCGTGATGAGGTGCTGTCCGTTCCACCACATCTCGACGACGGTGTGCTTGTCCGTCGCATGCGTCGCGATCGCCTGCAGCAGCACGCTTGCGCAGTGGCTCACGGGTTCGACGAGAACCCCCAGGCCCCAGTGCCGGAGGTGTGCGGCAAGAATGCGCCTGACCTGCCTGACCCGCTGGGGGGTGATCTCCACCTCGAGGTGGTAGTAGCAGGGGACTGCGGTCTTCATGGCTCTTGACTCCTCTCGGCCAAGCTTCCGACCGGTCGGCTCGTCGAGCCGCCGCCCCGAACACGAAGCGTGAGAGTTGATCGCTTCTGAGTCATTTCAGGGTGGGAGTGCTGCTCCATTCGTGCAACACGAGCAGGTCGTGCCGGTCGTTGAAGATCCAACAGGACGCTGCGCACACGGGCGTGCACTATGGGTCAGGAAGTGCGTCCGGCACTCACCCCGGTTTGTCGACCCCCTCCGGCGCCAGTCAGGTGCACCGCGAGGCACTCCGGAGCACGAGAGGGTGACCAGCGTGATGCTGCTGCCTGACAAAGCCGAGGTCGCGCGGCACCTGAACCAATACCGGTCCTGGGAGCGGCTGTTGCTGGCCGGTCCCGCCGACCTCGGAGCGCGAAAGCACTTCGAGAACACCGCGTACACGCTGTGCGTCCTGATGGGAGAGCGCACGGCGCGGCTCGCCGCGGAGGCCGCCGAGCGCTATCTGGGCCTGCGGCCGTCGCGTCGGCAACCGGCGGCCATCAGCCCGTGGCCGCCGGCCACACGTGGCCACGGCCTGTGCCCCGGGCACCGGGGCATGGCAAAGGAGAGAGCGATGACCCGAGCTCCGCGGACGAGCCCCGCCCCATCGATGGCCCTCGCCCGGTCGATGGCCTCCGCTCCGTCGACGGGGCCGGCTCGGGAGGCCACGGGCCCGGCCCCGGATTCGACGGGGCCGGCTCGGGAGTCGACGGGCCCAGTCCCGGATTCGACGGGCTCAGCCCTGGATTCGACGGGCTCAGCTCCGGATTTGACGGGCCCGGCTCCGGAGTCGAGGGGCCCGGCTCCGGAGTCGAGGGGCTCAGCCCCGGATTCGATGAGCCCAGCTCCGGAAGAGGCTCCGGTCTCCTTGACCGTGCCCATCCTGGACGTCGCCCCGGTCGTAGATTGCGGCCGCCGTCCCGCGAAGGCGGTCCCGGGGGAGACCTTCCAGGTGACGGCCACGGTATTCGGCGAGGGCGATGGCCCGGTCGGTGCCGAGGTCGTCCTGATGGGCCCGGACGGCCGGGCCCGGCCGTGTGCCCCCATGCGCGAACTGGCCCCGGGCACCGACCGCTGGGGCGCCGATGTGACACCGGACGCCGAGGGGCGCTGGACGTACGCCGTGGAGGCCTGGGCTGATCCGGTGACCGGATGGTGTCGCTCCGCACGGATCAAGGTCCCGGGCGGCATCGACGCCGAAGTGACGCTCGAAGAGGGCGCGCTGCTGTACGAGCGGGCCGCGGGCGGAGTGCCGGACGGCGGGGAGCGCCAGGCACTCCTTGACGTCGCGGAGGCTCTGCGGGATGAGCAGCGGCCGCCCGAGGCACGTCTGGAGGCCGCGCTCGCTCCGTGGGTGGACGAGGTGCTCTCGCGGCACCCGCTGCGTGAGCGCATCACTCGATCGCGCGCCTTGCCGCTGCTGGTGGAGCGGGAGCGGGCGCTGTTCGGTTCTTGGTACGAGTTCTTCCCGCGCTCGGAGGGTGCCGTCGTGCGCGAGGGCGAGCCGCCGGTCCCGGGGACCTTCCGTACCGCGGCGGAGCGGCTGCCGGCGATCGCGGAGATGGGCTTCGACGTGGTCTATCTGCCGCCGATCCACCCCATCGGGACCACCTTCCGCAAAGGGCCAGACAATTCCCTCTCCTCAGGCCCGCAGGACGTGGGCGTGCCCTGGGCCATCGGCTCCCCCGAGGGCGGGCACGACGCGGTCCACCCCGACCTGGGCACGCTCGACGATTTCGACGCGTTCGTGCGCCGGGCCGCCGGGCTTGGGCTCGAAGTCGCCCTGGATTTCGCGCTGCAGTGCTCCCCCGACCATCCGTGGGTGGACAAACACCCCGAGTGGTTCGCGCACCGCGCCGACGGGACCATCGCGTACGCGGAGAACCCGCCGAAGAAGTATCAGGACATCTATCCGCTGGCCTTCGACCGCGACATGCCGGGCCTGGTCGCCGAGACCGTACGTCTGCTGCGGTTCTGGATGGACCACGGCGTGCGTATCTTCCGCGTCGACAATCCGCACACCAAGCCCGTCCTCTTCTGGGACGAGGTGCTCACCGACATCAGGCGCACCGACCCGGACGTCATCTTCCTGGCGGAGGCGTTCACGCGCCCCGCGATGCTGCGCACCCTCGCGGCGATCGGCTTCCAGCAGTCGTACACGTACTTCACCTGGCGCAACGAGAAGGGTGAACTGACCGACTACCTACGGGAGTTGTCGGGCGAGACCGCGCATTACCTGCGGCCGAACTTCTTCGTCAACACCCCCGACATCCTGCACGCCTACCTCCAGGACGGCGGCCGCCCCGCCTTCGAGGTGCGCGCCGTACTCGCCGCAACCCTCTCGCCGACGTGGGGCGTCTACAGCGGATATGAACTGTGCGAGAACGCCCCATTACGGGCCGGCAGCGAGGAGTATCTGAACTCGGAGAAGTACCAACTGCGGCCGCGGGACTGGCAGTCGGCGACCCGTTCCGGCTCCACCATCGCACCCCTCATCAGCACGCTGAACCGCGTACGGCGCGCCAACCCCGCCCTGCGCCAACTGCGTGACCTGCACTTCCACTCCGCCGACCAGGAGGCGGTGATCGCGTACTCGAAGACGGTCAGGGACCCGGACGACCCGGAAGGATCGAACACGGTTCTGGTGGTCGCCAACCTCGACCCCCACCACACCCAGGAGGCCACGGTCTCGTTGGACATGCCGGAACTCGGCCTCGACTGGCACGAGACCGTGCCGGTGCGCGACGAGCTCACCGGCGAGACCTACCACTGGGGCAGGACCAACTATGTGCGCCTCGAGCCGGGCCGGGCGCCCGCGCACGTCTTCAGGGTCCTGCGACCGTCCTCACCGTTGATCGGAGGGTCACCCACACCATGATCATCAATGAGCCCGTCCAGGACACCTTCGAGGACACACCGGCGAAGGACCGTGACCCCGAGTGGTTCAAACGCGCCGTGTTCTACGAGGTCCTGGTC
>NZ_JBHYIG010000233.1:15713-15871 GCF_042740015.1 Streptomyces sp. NPDC059037 | reverse complement strand
GTGTGCTGCACGCCGACCCGGCCGACCGGAACCAGCTGCCCGCCGACACCCGGGAACGAGCCAGCCACCCGGCCGGAGCGCGGCTTGAGTTCACCGCCGGCGGTGCACGGTGAAGGAATTCACGAGGGGCGCCGCATGGTGGTCACCGGACGGCAGCC
>NZ_JBHYIG010000233.1:0-15613 GCF_042740015.1 Streptomyces sp. NPDC059037 | reverse complement strand
GTGTGCTGCACGCCGACCCGGCCGACCGGAACCAGCTGCCCGCCGACACCCGGGAACGAGCCAGCCACCCGGCCGGAGCGCGGCTTGAGTTCACCACGCGCGGTGCACGGTGAAGGAATTCACGCGGGGCGCCGCATGGTGGTCACCGGACGGCAGCCGTGTGCTGCACGCCGACCCGGCCGACCGGAACCAGCTGCCCGCCGACACCCGGGAACGAGCCAGCCACCCGGCCGGAGCGCGGCTTGAGTTCACCGCGGGCGGTGCGCGGTGAAGGAGTTCACACCGGGCGCCGCACGGTGGTCACCGAACGGCCGTGCGCTGCGCGCCAACCCCACCGGCCAGGACCGGCTGCCCGGCAACACCCGGGAACGGGCGGACCTCCCGGCCGGAGTACGGCTCGAGTTCACCGCGGACGGCGCACAGTGAGGCAGTTCACGAGGGGCACCCCATGGTGGTCACCGGACGGCGGCCGCGCGCTGCGTGCCAACCCCACCGACCAGAACCAGCTGCCCGCCGACACCCGGGAACGAGCCAGCCACCCGGCCGGAGTACGCCTTGAGCTCACCACCCGCGGTGCACGATGAGGGAGTTCACGCGGGGCACCGCATGGTGGTCGCCGGACGGCGGCCGTGTGCTGCGCGCCGACCCCGCCGACCGGGACCGGCTGCCCGGCGACACCTGGGAGCGGGCGGGCCTCCCGGCCGGAGTGCGGCTTGAGTTCAGCGCGCGTGGGGTGCGGGCGGTGGAGGTGGAGTATGTCGCCTCGTCTCCCTCGGATACGGACTCGTACGGCAGCGCGCCGCCCGTCTTCACGCTGCTCGCGGACTCCCGCGAGGAGGCGGGCGCCCCCGTCCCCGCGCGACGGGGCAGCGGCACGGAAGCCGTCGGCACGCCTTCGCAGCAGGACGCGCCCGCGCGGGCCGCAGGCACGCCCACGCCGCCGGGCGGCCGCGCACAGACCGCCTTCGACACCCCCGCGGCACCGGGCTCGCACGTGGCGCGGATCGAACTCCCTTACCCGGATGGGGACTTCACCCTCCATCTGCCGGAGACGCTGCGCCCCACCCTCACCGACCTCCGCCCCGTCGGCGGTGGCACCATCGAGCCCGCCGCACGGCGACCGCGCTGGCTCGTCTACGGCGATTCCATCGCGGAGGGCTGGTCGGCGTCGCGCCCCCATCTTGCATGGCCCGCGCTCGCCGGACGGGCGCTCGGCCTGGACACGGTGAACCTCGGATACGCGGGAGCGGCGCGCGGCGAACTGGCGTCCGCGCAGCAACTCGCCTCCCTGCGGGCCGACTTGATCACCGTCGCGTTCGGCACGAACTGCTGGTCCCGTACGCCGCATTCGGCGGCGCTGCTCCACGAGACGACGCGGGCGTTCCTGACCCTGGTGCGCCAGGGGCACCCGGGGGTTCCCCTCCTCGTCCTCTCCCCCGTGCTGCGCCCGGACGCCGAGTCGCTGCCGAACGCCCTGGGCGCCACGCTCGGCGAACTGCGCTCCGCGGTGGAACGGGCGGCCGGGGACGCGGGGGCCGCGCTGCTCCCCGGCGGCGGTCTCCTCGAATCCCGGCATCTGGTGGACGGCGTACATCCGGGGGACGCGGGCCACGGCCTGCTCGCGGACGCGGTGGCGGCGGCCCTGCGCCGCGGTCAGCCCTGGACGGCGTCGTAGGACTCGCGGGCGGCGGCGATCGCCGGGCGGTGGTCGATGGACCAGTCGGCGAGTGCCTTGACGAGGTGGGTGAGGCTGTGGCCCATCTCGGTCAGCTCGTACTCGACCTGGGGCGGAATCGTCGGGTAGACCGTGCGCTTGACCAAGCCGTCGCGCTCCAGACGGCGCACGGTGAGCGTGAGCATCCGCTGCGAGATGTCGCCGTGGATCCGGCGCTGCAGCTCCTTGAACCGCAGGACGCCCGAGGCGAGCTCGACCACCACGTACACGGACCACTTGTCGCCGAGCCGGTCCAGGACGTCCCGCACCCCGCACTCGTCCTGCGGGGTCTCACAGCTGATCACCGGCTCGACGACCGCCTCAGGAGCCGGCGGGGTGGTTACCGCCGTGTGCCCTGCTGACATGAAAGTGCCTCCTTACGCGGCCGCGCGCCGCCGATCACCATGGTCACAGGCCCGGCCACCGGGCCGGACACCAGCGCAACCACTCACCGCGGGGGAACCTTCCCATGCTCATGATCACCGGCGCCACGGGCGCCCTCGGCAAGCTCGTCACCGCCCGCCTCGCGGGCCGCGACGACGTCGTCATCGGCAGCCGCCACCCCGCTCCCGGCGGCCGCCGCGTCGACTTCGACGATCCGGGGTCCCTGGACTTCGGCGGCGTGGACACGCTCCTGGTCATCTCCGCCGGGGCCGCCGAGGACGACGTGGTCGTCGCCCGCCACGAGGCCGCCATCTCGGCCGCGGAGAAGGCGGGTGTGCGGCACCTCGTCTACACCAGCCTCAGCGGCGACGGCGACCACCTGACGTACGCGCTCGCGCACCGCTGGACGGAACGCAGACTGCGCCGTTCCTCGCTCGACTGGACGGTGCTGCGCAACGGCCTGTACGCGGAGTTCCTTGCCGCCATCGCGGCACCGGGCCCCGACGGCACCATCGCCGCGCCCCTGGGCGATGGCCGACTCGCAGCCGTGGCCCGCGACGACCTGGCCGAGGCCGCGGTCCGGGTGGCGACGGATCCGTCCCTGCACGCGGGCCGCACCTACGAACTCGTCGGCGAACAGCCCCTGGGCGGCGAGGAGTTGGCCGCGGCACTCAACGGCTCGTACGAACCCGGCACCCTCGCCGCGACCCGCGAGGCGATCACCGCGGCCGGCCAGGCACTGCCCTTCCAGGTGCCGATGCTCCTGAGCACGTACTCGGCGATAGCCGGTGGTTTCCTGGACGGCACGGCCATCGAAGACCGCGGCGCGTTGCGCACCCTGCTGGGCAGGCAGCCCCGCCCGCCGATCGAGGCGTACAGGGCCGCACTGCAGGGTTCCTGAGGGGCGCGGGGAACTGCGCGACCGGCCACGGCCGACCCGCAGCCGAACAAGCGCAGTTCCCCCGGAGCACCTAGCTCCAGCTGGCGTGAAGCGGCTTGCCCTCCGCGTAACCGGCAGCGCTCTGCACGCCCACGGTCGCCCGCTCGGCAAACTCCTCGAGCGAGCCCGCACCGGCGTACGTGCAAGAGGAACGGACACCGGCGATGATCGAGTCGATCAGGTCCTCGACACCGGGACGCTCCGGGTCGAGGAACATCCGGGAGGTCGAGATGCCCTCCTCGAACAGCGCCTTGCGGGCACGGTCGTACGCCGACTCCTCGCTCGTGCGGTTCTTCACCGCACGCGCCGACGCCATGCCGAACGACTCCTTGTAGAGGCGGCCGTTGGCGTCCTGCTGCAGGTCGCCCGGGGACTCGTACGTACCCGCGAACCACGAACCGATCATGACGTTCGACGCACCGGCGGCCAGCGCCATCGCGACGTCACGGGGGTGACGGACACCGCCGTCGGCCCACACGTGCTTGCCGAACTTCTTGGCCTCGGCGGCGCATTCGAGCACCGCGGAGAACTGCGGCCGGCCGACGCCGGTCATCATGCGCGTGGTGCACATGGCGCCGGGACCGACGCCCACCTTGATGATGTCGGCACCGGCCTCGATGAGATCCCGGACGCCCTCGGCGGCGACGATGTTGCCCGCGACGATCGGCACCTGCGGGTCGAGTCCGCGCACGGCCTTGACCGCGGCGATCATCGACTCCTGGTGGCCGTGCGCGGTGTCGACGACGATCGTGTCGGCGCCCGCGTCGAGGAGCTGCTTGGCCTTGGCCGCGACGTCGCCGTTGATGCCGACGGCGGCGGCGATGCGCAGCTTGCCGTCGGCGTCGAGGGCGGGCGAGTAGAGGGTCGCGCGCAGGGCGCCGGTGCGGGTCAGGATGCCGGCCAGGCGGCCGTCCTTGTCCACGGCGGGCGCGTAGCGGCGGTTCGCGTGGTCCAGCTTGTTGAAGGCGTCACGGGGGTCGATGTCCGCGTCGAGCAGCACGAGGTCCCTGGACATGACCTCGGTGAGCTGGGTGAAGCGGTCCACGCCGTTCAGGTCCGTGTCGGTGACGACGCCGACCGGCTTCTGGTCCTCGTCCACGACGACACCGGCGTTGTGCGCGCGCTTGGGCAGCAGGGCCAGCGCGTCCGCGACGGTCTGGTGGGGGGCCAGCACGATCGGGGTGTCCAGGACGTGGTGGCGCGTCTTGACCCAGGCGATGACGTCGGTGACGACCTCGATCGGAATGTCCTGCGGGATCACGACGAGACCACCGCGGCGGGCGACGGTCTCGGCCATGCGGCGGCCGGCGATCGCGGTCATGTTGGCGACGACCAGCGGGATCGTGGTGCCCGTGCCGTCCGGCGACGAAAGGTCTACGCCCTGACGTGAGCCGACGGCGGAGCGCCTCGGCACCATGAAGACGTCGTCGTACGTCAGGTCGTACGCAGGCTGGATGTCATTGAGGAAGCGCACGTGCTGCTCATCCCAGTCGATCAGAGGTGGCCCCCGGACAGTTAGCCGGGGGAAAAGCACGTACTTCAGTGTCCCATGCCGCAGGGGTCGAACCGCCTGGGATGATCACCCAGGCAGGTCACGGGACCCCTGGTCGGATCGTCCAAGCGACCCGCACAAGCGGAACGCTCGGCTCACGCCCCGCCACGCTCCGTGGCGGCCGCGGGCCCGAACGCGAGAATGATCTCCAGGCCGGTGCTCCGCTCACGCGCGTACGCCACCGCGTCGCTGAACACCTCCTGCGCGACGATCCACTCCTGGGGCGCGGCCTGCGCGTACGCCTGCCAGCCGGAGACGACCAGCAGGAGGCCGGGCGTGGACGGCACCCGGGGCAGGTCGGTGAGGCAGTCGGCGAGCGCGTCCCAGTTGTGCCCGAACCAGTCGGGCAGATCGAGCGCGCGGGCACAGCGGCCCATGAAGCCGCGCTTGTCGCTCACCCCGCTCAGATCGAGCGAGACGGTGCTCAGCCCGGCGCCGCGCGCGGCGTCGAGCAGGGGAACGAGCGGTTCGGACGTCATCTCGGTACCGCCTCCATGGGCCAGATGCTGCCATGGCGCCCCGTAAGGGGCGCGGGGAACCGCGCGACCAGCCCCCACGACCCGCGGCGAAATCAACTGCCGTCCGGATCCGCCCGATCCAACGCAGGATGCGGCGTCGGCCCCATGACCAACAACTGATCGGCGGCAGCGGTATCCGTGACGAGGCTGGTCACAAGCCCGGACCGCAGCACCGCGTCGATGGCAGCAGCCTTCCGCTGCCCCCCGGCAATCGCCACGACCTCAGGAATCCGCCGAAGCCGGTCCGCCTCAACGGTGATGCACCGCTCCCCCAGGTCCCGCCCCACCCGACGCCCCTCGGCGTCGAAAAGGTGCGCGGACATCTCCGCGGCCACACCCAGCGAGGCGTAATGCGCACGCTCCTCGTCGGACAGCATGTCGTGCACCGTCGAGATACCGGGCTCCCAGGAGCCGATGGAGACGGCGGCGACGGTGACCTTGTCGAAGTACTCAAACGCCCGCGCGATCCCGGTCTGGTTCCGCAGCGCGGCGGCCGTGGCCGGGTCGGGAAGCAGCATCGGCGCGTAGATCGGGTGGGCCTCGCCGCCGGAGACCTGCGCGGCCCGCCGCACGGCCTCGACCGAACCGCGCTCGGCGGTCCCGGCGTCGTACACACCCGTCAACTGCACGACCGTGCACGGCGGCAGCTGGTCGAGCGCGGCCGCCATGTGGATGGTCGAGCGGCCCCACGCGAGGCCGAGCACATCGCCCTCGGTGACCAGCTCGCCGAGCAGATCGGCCGCGACCTCGCCGAGGTTCTCGGGGTCGGGGGAATCGTCGATCTCCTCGGTGGGAGCCGGCGACTCCACGACGACCGCGTGCCGCAGGCCGTAGCGGGCGCGCAGCGCGTCCGAGCGCTCGGCGTCCAGCTCCGCGGGCACACGGATCTCGATCCGTACGAGATCACGCTCGAGCGCGGTCTCAAGGACCCGGGCCACCTTGAAGCGGCTGACGCCGAACTCCTCCGCGATCTGGATCTTGGACTTGCCCTCGAGATAGAAGCGGCGGGCCATGGCCGCCGCCTGCACCAGCTCCGCGGGTCCCATCCGCATGGCTGACCGGCCGCCCGTCGACACGACGATCTCCTCACTGTCATTCACTCAATTGTCGTTCACACATTCACACGCATTTCTGCGGCTTCACACGTGTTGCTGCGGTTTCGAGCGCGTTGCCGCAGCGCAACCCGGGTTCGCCGTTCATCCTTGCAGATCCGGCGTGCTTGATCAGCCCTGAAGGACTGCGTTCACGTTCCCGTGGCTCAGTGGCCGCATGCCCATGCCGCCGCCGCGGTCGAGTCGGCCGCTTGGCTGCGCAATGCACGTACCGCCGCTGCCGGGTCCTTCGCGCCGTAGACGGCGGAACCGGCGACGAAGACGTCGGCTCCCGCGTCGGCGCAGCGCTCGATGGTCGCCGCCGAGACGCCGCCGTCCACCTGGAGCCAGAGCTCGAGACCGTGCTTGCTGATCAACTCGCGGGTCCGGCGAATCTTCGGCAGCATGATGTCGAGAAACGCCTGACCGCCGAATCCGGGCTCGACCGTCATGATGAGCAGCATGTCGAGCTCGGGGAGCAAGTCCTCGTACGGCTCGATGGGCGTCGCGGGCTTCAGCGCCATGGAGGCGCGGGCGCCCTTGGCGCGGATCTCACGGGCCAGGCGGACGGGCGCGGCAGCCGCCTCCGCGTGAAAGGTGACGGATCCGGCGCCCGCTTCGACGTACTGGGGAGCCCAGCGATCGGGGTCCTCGATCATCAGATGGCAGTCCAGCGGCGTCTCCGTCGCACGGGCCAAAGACTCTACGACCGGCACCCCCAGGGTGAGGTTAGGGACGAAGTGGTTGTCCATGACGTCGACATGGAGCCAGTCGGCACCTTCGACCGCCTTTGCCTCCTCGGCAAGACGGGCGAAATCCGCGGACAGGATGCTGGGGTTGATCTGCACGGCCATGCCCCAAGCCTGCCATGCCCGGCGCCCGTTGCTCACCGCCGTCCGTAGCGTGAGCGGAGAGGCCCTCTTGACCATGGACCGCGTGCCATGCTGTTCGGTCCACCGGCACGACGCGGGGCAGCGGGGGTAGCCATGCCGGACGAGCGGACGGACAAGCAGCCGGGAGCACGGCCGGAAGGACAGCGCCCGGCGGGCCGCGGTGTGGCCTGGCTGGTGTGCGGTAAGCGCACCAAGTGGCTTGTGGTGCTGTTCTGGCTGGTGGTGATCGTCGTCGCGGCACCCCTCGCCCAGAAGCTGACGGACGCCCAGGACAACCAGGCCTCGTCCTGGCTGCCCGGCTCCGCCGAGTCCACCCAAGTCCTGGAAATCTCCGAGGACTTCAGGCCGGAGCAGATTCCCGCGGTCGTCGTGTACGCCCGTGAGGGCGGCCTGACCGCGCAGGACCGCGCGCAGATCACCAAGGACGTCAGCGAGCTCAAGCAGCTGAGCGACCACGGCATCCGCGGCGCGGAGACCCGCGGCCCCGTCTTCGACACCAAGGACCCGAACAGCGCCGAGGCGGCCCAGATCTTCGTACCCATCACGATGGACGAGAAGGGCTGGGAGCGGATCGGGCCCGCCGTCGACTCCATCCGCGAGGACGTCGGCGAGGGTTCGGACGGGCTCGCGGTGCACATCACCGGGCCCGGTGGCACGTCGGCGGACTTCTCCGAGGCGTTCGAGGGCATCGACTCGACGCTGCTGATCGCGGCGGGCTCCGTCGTCATCGTGATCCTGCTGATCACGTACCGCAGCCCGATCCTGCTCCTGGTGCCACTGATCTCCGTGATCGTCTCGCTGTTCGCGGCGCAGGCGCTGATCTACCTCCTGGCGGAGTACGGCGGCCTGACGGTCAACGGCCAGAGCGCCGGCATCCTCACGGTCCTCGTCTTCGGCGCGGGGACGGACTATGCCCTGCTCCTGGTCGCCCGGTACCGCGAGGAGCTGCGCCGCCACGACGACCGGCACGAGGCGATGCAGCTCGCGCTGCACCGGGCGGGGCCCGCGGTCATCGCGTCGGGCGCCACGGTCGTCCTGAGCATGCTGGTCCTGCTGACCGCCGACATGAACTCGACGCGGGGCCTCGGCCCCGTCGCGGCCATCGGCGTCGCGGTCGCCCTCCTCGCGATGCTGTCGCTCTTCCCCGCCCTTCTGGTGGTCTGCGGCCGGTGGCTTTTCTGGCCGCTGATCCCGCACGTGGGCTCGGACGAGCCCACCGAGCACGGCGTCTGGGCCCGCACGGGCGCCCGTATCGCCCACCGGCCCCGGCTGACCTGGACGGTCACGGCGGTGGCCCTGGCGGCGATGGCGTTCGGTCTGACGCAGCTGCGGGCCGAGGGGCTCAGCAACGCGGACTCGTTCACGGAGAAGCCCGACTCGATCGTGGGCCAGGAGGTGCAGGCCGAGTACTTCCCCGCGGGCAGCGGCGACCCACTGGTGATCGTGGCGAACACGGGCCAGGGCGAGGCGGTGGGCCGCGCCGTCGCAGCGACACCCGGCGTCGACCCGGCGAGCATCGGCGTGCCACCGGGGTCGAAGGCAGAGGCCGACGGCCGGGTCCTGTTCGAGGCGACCCCGACCGACCCGGCCGACAGCGAGGCCGCCAAGCAGACCGTGGAGCGGGTCCGCGACGCGGTGCACGCCGTGCCCGACGCGGACGCGATGGTGGGCGGCGGCACGGCCGCCCTCCTGGACATGGACAAGGCAACGACCCACGACAACAAGCTGGTCATCCCGCTCGTCCTGGTGGTCGTCCTGTTGATCCTCTGCGTGCTGCTGCGGGCCCTTGTCGCGCCACTGCTGCTGATCGGGACGGTCGTGCTGTCCTTCTCCGCCGCGCTGGGCCTCAGTGCGCTCGCCTTCCGGTACGTCTTCGACTACGCGGGCGAGTCGACGGACTTCCCGCTCTTCGTCTTCGTGTTCCTGGTGGCGCTCGGCATCGACTACAACATCTTCCTGTCGACCCGTATCCGTGAGGAAGCGGGCCACCAGGGCACCCGTGCGGGCGTGCTGACGGGCCTCGCCGCGACCGGCGCGGTGATCACATCGGCGGGCCTCGTCCTCGCGGGCACCTTCGCCGCGCTCGGCACGCTCCCGATGGTGGCGTTCGCCGAGATCGGCTTCGCGGTCGCACTCGGCGTCCTGCTCGACACCTTCATCGTGCGGTCCGTCCTGGTCACCGCGTTGTTCCTGGACGTGGGCCCGAAGGTGTGGTGGCCGCACCCCCTGAGCAAGGACCCGGCGGCCCCTGCTCAGGCGGCGGAAGCAGGCTCAGGCGGTGCGCCGGATCAGCGCTAGGTACATCGCGTCCGTGCCGTGCAGATGCGGCCACAGCTGGATGTCGGGTCCGTCGCCCAGCGCCGGTACGCCGGGCAACAGCGGGCGCGCGTCGATGAGTTCGGCAGCCGCGGCACCGTCAAGGTGCTTCAGTACGTCGTCCACGACGGCACGCGTCTCCGCCAGATGCGGTGAACAGGTCGCATAGCCGACGACGCCGCCGACGCGCACGGACTCCAACGCCGTGCGCAGCAGCCCGCGTTGCAGCGGCGCGAAGCCGTCGAGGTCCTCAGGGCGACGCCGCCAACGGGCCTCGGGGCGGCGGCGCAGCGCGCCGAGTCCGGTGCAGGGCACGTCCATCAGGACCCGGTCGAAGGTGCCGGGCAGCCACGGCGGCCGGGTGCCGTCGGCGGCGATGACCTGATACGGGCCGGGGTTGCCGCGCAGCGCCTGTGCGACGAGGCGGGCCCGGTGCGGCTGCTTCTCGGCGGCGAGCAGGGCCGCGCCGCGCTGCGTGGCGAGACCGGCGAGCATGGCGGCCTTGCCGCCGGGCCCGGCACAGCCGTCAAGCCACTTCTCGTCGCGCCCTTCCAGCGGGGCGTTCGCGAGTGCGATGGCGACGAGCTGGCTGCCCTCGTCCTGAACGCCCGCGTTCCCCTCGCGCACGGCCCCGATCGCGCCGGGCTCGCCGCCCTCGCTGAGCCGCACGGCATACGGCGACCAGCGGCCCGGCAGCGCGGACTCCTCGCCGACGGAGTCGAGCAGTTCGTCGGCGGTGGAGCGGCCGGGTCGGGCCACGAGCGTCACCTCGGGCCGTTCGTTGTCGGCCTCGAGCAGGTCCTCGATCCCGGCGCGTCCGCCGCCCAGCGAGTCCCAGAGCGCCGAGACGACCCAGCGGGGGTGCGAGTGGACGACGGCGAGATGGTCCTCGGCGTCCTCGTCGTAGGGCGGCGCGACCTTCTCCAGCCACCCGTCGAGATCGTCGGCGGCGACCTTGCGCAGCACCGCGTTGACGAACTTGGCCCGCCCGTCGCCGAGGACGACGCGCGCGAGCTCGACGGAGGCGGAGACCGCGGCGTGCGTCGGGATGCGCGTCCCGAGCAGCTGATGCACCCCCATGTTCAGCACATCCAGGACCGGCGGATCGACCTCCCGCAGCGGCCGGTCGATGCAGGCCGCCACGATCGCGTCGTACGTTCCCTGCCTGCGCAGCGTCCCGTAGACCAACTCGGTGGCGAGCGCCGCGTCACGCGCGTCGAAGTCACCCTTGTCCCGTGCCTTGCGCAGCAGCGGCGGCAGGACGAGATTCGCGTACGCATCACGTTCGTCCACGGCCCGCAGCGCCTCGAAGGCGAGGAAGCGGACGGGGTCCTTCTTGGGACGGCGGTGGGGCTTGCCGGGCTTCCCCTGCTTGCGGGGAGGCCGGCCTGGCTGGTCGTTCAAAGGTGCTCCGCTGATGGTGATGAGGCGTATTCGTTCAGCGTACGTCGGTGGCGCCGACCCGCTCGCCCGGGGCGATCCGCACCCCGCGCGCCCAGTCAGCGCCGCGCATCGGCTTCTTGCCCTGCGGCTGGACCCAGAGCAGCTCCACGGCGTGCGAACCGGAGCCGACGTACACATTGTTCTTGGCGGCGAAGAGCTCACCGGGCGCCAGGTCGGTGCGGTCCGGGGCGAGCGCGGCCTGGATGATCTTCAGCCGCTCCTCGCGGAAGACGGTCCAGGCGCCGGGCGCGGGCGTGCAGCCGCGCACCACGCGGTCGACGCGCAGGGCCGGGGCCGCCCAGTCCACCTCGGCGTCCTCGACGGTGATCTTCGGCGCGAGGGTAATGCCGTCGGCGGGCTGCGGCACGGCCTTCAGGGAGCCGTCCTCGATGCCGTCCATGGTGGCGGCGAGCAGCCCCGCGCCCGCGAAGGCGAGGCGGGTGAGCAGGTCACCGCTGGTGTCGGTGGGCCGGACGACCTCGGTGACGGTCCCGTACACCGGCCCGGAGTCCAGCCCCCGCTCGATCAGGAAGGTGGAGGCACCCGTGATTTCGTCCCCCGCCATCAGCGCCTGCTGCACGGGCGCGGCGCCGCGCCAGGCGGGCAGCAGCGAAAAGTGCAGATTGACCCAGCCGCGGGCCGGAACGTCCAGGGCCACCTGAGGCAGCAGGGCTCCATACGCGACGACAGGGCAGCAGTCAGGCGCGATCTCCCGCAACCGCGCCAGAAACGCTTCGTCACGCGGCTTCACGGGCTTGAGGACCTCGATGCCGGCCTCCTCCGCGCGCTGCGCGACCGGGCTCGCGACGAGCCTGCGGCCGCGGCCCGCCGGGGCGTCGGGGCGCGTGACGACGGCGGCCACCTCGTGCCGACCGGAGGCGATCAGGGCGTCCAGGGCGGGGACGGCGACTTCGGGGGTGCCTGCGAAGACGAGCTTCATCGGTGGCTGTCGGCCTCTCGGGCGGGAACGTGACGGGAGCGCACCAGTCTATGAGCCGCGCTCCCTGACCGCTCTCCTCGGGGCGCCCGCCCGGGCCGTGGCCGTTCCCCTCCCGGGGGCGTACGCATGGACGCGCGCCCTGTGCATATGCGCATACGCCCCTGCACCGTGACCCCACACGAGCTAGCGCGTTGGTCAAGAAAGAGTTGACCACAGTGGGCCGCGGATGCGGCCCGAATCCTTTTTCAACGCCGGTTCGAGAGGCTTGTTCATGGCCGACCACGCAACCCACGACGCCCAGGCACGGGCCAGCCTGCACCTCCTGGTGCGGGACATCGAGCGGGTCCGCCGGCAGGTGGACGCACTGCGCACCCTCACCGCCCAGCTCGGCAACGTCTACCGCCCGCGCCGCTCCAGCCCGTCCGCGGGCTTCGTCGTGTACGGGCGGGCCCCCGCCCCGACCGTCCGCCTCGCCCAGGAACTGCGGGACAGCGTCGAGACGCTGGTCACCGCGGCAGTGGACTTCGACCGCTCGCTGGGCTTCTCGTGGGACGCGGTGGGCTCGGCCCTCGGGGTCACCAAGCAGGCGGTGCACCGCCGTTACGGAGCCCGCAGGGCCACGACGCAGGCGGCGGCCGAGGCGGAGCGCGCCACGGAGGCAGCACCGTCAACCGCGGCTGCGGCCGCGACCGCCCGGCCACCGGTCCCGGTCGGCGCGCAACTCCCCTCCGTGCCTTCGGTCCCCGCCGCCCGCGCGATGCCGACCCAGCCGACGGCAGGCAGCTCCGCCCTCCGAGAAGACCCCCGCCCCCCAGCCTTCCCCAGCCCCCGCAACGGCTAGCCCATACCTGACACTTAGCTGCCTCCCCCCCCTTCCGAGGGCGGGGGGCAGCGCTATGCGGGCCCTCTGCCACACCCACCACGACGCCCGTACGCGACCGGCGGACCCCCACCACGGCCAGACGTTCCGCTCCGCCCCGTCGGGCAGGCATTCCGCACCCCCCATCCTCAACAATCCGCCGTCCGCGTTGTGGGCAGGCATTCCGCACCCCCCATCCTCAACAATCCGCCGTCCGCGTTGTGGGCAGGCGTTCCGCACGGCGGAACGGGTGGGCACAACGCACCGCTGCCGGGCACCGATACAGCGAGGCGGCAAGCACCGGAGCAGGGGGCCGACCACCCCACGCCGAAGGCGAGGCCCGCCGCAGGCGAGACGACCGCGGCGAGGACAGCAAGGCCTAGCCGATATCCAACGGGTCCACCCGAATCCGCACAGGCTCCGCCGCCCCGCGGGCCATCCGCCCCGCCTGCGCCACCTTCAACGAAGCGGCAAGCGCGGCCCCACTCCCCGGCGGCACCCGAATCAGCACCCGCTCCCAAGCCACCCCAACAGGCGCACCCCCAGCCCGACGCCCACCCCCCGGCACCGCATCCCGCACCGGAACAGGCCCCAACACAACAGCATCCGACGGAAGTTCAACCCCCGCGAGAAACGCGGACAGCACCTCCGGAGCCCCGGACACCGCAGCCATCCGCGACACCGGCGGAAACCCCAGCTCCGCCCGCTCCGCGAGCTCCCGCACCGCATGCCCCACGGGATCCCACCGCACCAACGCCTGCACAGGCCGCAGCGTCGGCTCGGCGACGACCACCACGGTCCCCCCGACCCCCTGCGGTCGCACCAGGGACGCCGCCCCGATCCACCGCCGCAACGCGTCCTCCCCCGCCCGCAGATCAGGCCGCCCCAACATGGCCCACCCGTCAAGCAGCAGCGCGGCCGCGTAACCGCCCTCGGCAACAGGCTCCGCCCCCGGCGTACTCACCACCAGCGCGGGCGCCCCCGCCACGGTGTCAAGCACCTGCTCCCGCCCCGAAGTCCGCACCGGCACGGCCGGAAACGCCCGCCCCAGCTCCTCAGCCGTACGCCGCGCCCCCACAATCTGCGCCCGCAGCCGGAATCCACCACAGGAACCGCAGTGCCAAGCGGCCTCCTCCACCCCGCACCAGCCGCACCGCAGCGCGGCCCCGCTGCCCTGCGCCTCCAGCGGCCCGGCACACCGCCGGCACCGCGCGGGCTCCCGGCACCGCTCACACGCGAGCCGCGGCACATACCCCCGCCGCGGCACCTGCACGAGCACGGGCCCATGCTTCAGCCCCTCCCGCACCACACGCCACGCCAGAGTCGGCAACCGCGCGGCCCGCGCCGCCTCGTCCCGAGCAAGATCCCCGTCCCCCACGGTCCGTACGAGCGGCGCGGCCCCCCGCACCTGCTCACGATCGGCGACGAGCGGCGCGGCCCACCCGCTCTCGACGAGCTGGGCCGCCTCAACGGTGCAACTCCAACTGCCCAACAAGAAACCGCACTTGTCCCGCGACGCCCGCAGCTCAAGAACTTCCCGCACATGCGGGAAGGGCGCGTTGTCATCGCTGTGACTGGCATCCCCGTCGTCCCACACGACAACGAGCCCCAGATTCCGCACCGGCGCGAACATGGCGGCCCGCGTCCCGACAACGGCCCGCACGGCCCCCCGCCGCACGGAGAGCCACTCCCGATACCGCTTCTCCTGCCCGGCATCGGCGGTCAGCACGGCATGCTGCCCCGGCCCCATCAACGCGGTCAGCGCCGCGTCGACCCGGGCGGCAGGCCGCCCGGCGGGCACGACGACCAACGCCCCCCGCCCCGAGGCGAGCGTCGCCTGCACGGCCCGCGCGATCTCCTCGGCCCACTCGGGCCCCGGCAGCGCGGTCCACACGGCCCTCGGCGCACCCCCGGAGGCAAGCGCCCCCAAGAACTCCGCCCCATGCCCGTACCGCCGCCAACTCCCCGCATCAGGAACAGCGGGAGCCGCCGGGGCCTCCCCCATCTCCTGCGCCTCGGCCCGCGCATGCCGAGGCGGAACGGCCAGTTGCAGCACATCCGCAAGGCTCCCCGCGTACCGATCGGCAACAGCCCGGGCAAGCCCCAACAACTCCGCATCGAGCACCGGCTCAGGCGAAACGACCTGCGCCAGGGCGGCCAACGGCCCGGAGTAGTCCGACTCGGCAACCCGCTCCACAAGAAACCCGTCGATCAACCCCCCACCCTCACGCCGCCCGCCCCGCACATTCCGCGCCCCGGCCCCGAACCGCACCCGCACCCGCACCCCGGGCCGCGCCTGCTCATCCAATTCCTCGGGCACGGCATAGTCGAAGTACCGATCGAGATGCAGCACCCCTTTGTCGACAAGAACGCGCGCCACGGGCAACTCCTTGGCCACCGCGGCCCCCCGCCACGTCCGCGGCTTGGCCCGCGGCACCTTGGCCTTGCGCACACTGTCCCGAATCAACGCAAGCTGCTCGGGCTCAGGCACCCCACTCTCGGCACCCTCACCCACACCCGACCCGTTCTCCCTGCTCACAGCTGCATTCCTACCAGACCGCACTGACACTGCCGGGCGCCCGAGATCAAGCCGGCCGCGGATCACGAACGCCACCAAGGGCGCTTCTGCCATCGCCCACTCGGCCATACCGATCGAAGACCGGCAGCAGGATTCGAACCTGCGAGGGAGTCATCTCCCGGAAGTACCCGCAACCATCGCACCGGGCGCCTCGACAGTCAGCTCTCCCAGGACTGGGAGAGCACCACCCTACGAAGCGCCGCACCGGCCGCGCCAACCCATTGGCTCCGCGACGGCGCACCACCGGGTGCCCGCCGACGACAAAGGCCCGGCTCTCCCGAAGGAGTTCCCGGGCCCCATCCAGTATCCCCGGTGTTAAAGACCCCCCCCCATACCCCCCCCCCCCTCCCCGGCCCGGGGGATTTTAAAAACACACAGCCCCCCA
>NZ_JBHYIG010000232.1:8773-15890 GCF_042740015.1 Streptomyces sp. NPDC059037 | reverse complement strand
CGCGGGACACTTTTTTTTATAAGACCCGGACCCCCCCCGGGCCCCCCGGCGCCCCCGCGGGCCAAACCCGCCCGCCGGGGGGGCCTCAGAGGTGTGCTCGCGTCACACGCCGAGGATCCTGATCGACGGGTGGATCGCCGTGTTCAGATACAGCTTCTCCTTCTTGTGCTCCTGCTCCAGCTCCATCACGAGCCGGTAGCGGTGCACGCCGGGCCTGGCGTTGCTCAGGACCGTGCCCGCCCAGTAGTAGTAGACCGGCGTGAACGGGTCACGCATGCGGTCCGGCATGCCGTAGATCTTCAGCTCGGTGAAGATCTTCCGCTCGGCCACGTCCTCCTCGTCGCCCAGTTCGGTGTCGAGGAAGGTGATGTTGTTGATCTTCGGCATGGGGGGCCAGGTGCCGTCCGTGCGCTTCTCCATGTCGAGCGGGCGCACGATCCAGTTCAGGACCTGCCCCTGCTTGCAGACCGTCTGCAGGGACGAGGTGCCCTGCCCCCTGCCGCCGATGCTGTTGTCCATCATGTAGATCGCGTCACTCAGGGAGCCCGTCTCCGTCGCCCGCTCCATGTTGATGAGCGTGACGATGTTGAGCTGTACCGAGTTCAGCTGTCCGGGGTTCTGCTTCTGCTGCACGCTGCTGGTCAACGCTCCTCCTTCGCGTACGCCGCCATGTCGGGCCCTAGCCGACGAGGGACGACGACAGGGTCGTGGCGATCGGTTCGTCCCTCGTGCCCAGCTTGAACTTGAGCTGGTAGGACACGTCTGCCGCGTCCTTCTTCAGCGTCCCGATCCAGTACGTGACGTCCGTGCCCGGATAGACCTTGCGCTCCGGCTCGCAGATGTCGCTGTCGATCACGACGTCGTCGATGGCGACATACGCCTCGCACTCCAACGCCAGCGCGTTCCAGAGGAGTTGGTCCCCCTTCTTCGCGCGCGTGCGCAGCTGCTCGGTGCCGAATCCGGCGGATCCGGCTGCCTTGTTCGTGTCGTACATGTACAGGTGGCCGCGCATGTTGCCGGCCGCAAGCGCGCCCACGCAGTCCACGACGGCGGTGATGGAGATGGGCCGCTTCGCGGTGCTCTCCCGCTGCCTCGGCTTGGTGGTCATCTGCTCCTCCTTCTTGCTGGCCTCTCGCTGAAGCCTTGGTGAAGTCCTTGCCGGGTCAGGGGGTGGAGCGGGTGCCGGACCCCGGAGGGATGGGCAGCATGCCCATGCCCGCCTTGGTGAAGGCGTTGCGCCGGGGCTCCGAGGTGATCTTGAGGGTCGAGGGGCAGGTCAGATCGACCGCCTCCCAGCGCAGCTCGCCGTTGAGGCCCACCAGCTTGTGCAGCTGGATCCGCATCACGTACGAGTACGTGCCGGGACGCGAGGTGTCGACCGTCGCCGACCAGTACCAGCCGTCCGTGACCAGGTCCGGGGAGCCGTACTCCGCCGGATACATGATCTTCGAGTCGACCGCCTCGCCGTAGATGTCGGTGATCACCGGCGCCGGGTAGGTGTATGCGGCCGTGCTGTCCTCGGTGACGATCTGGCCCGTGACGTCCAGGATCTTCTGCCCGGACATCCGGCCCTTGGTGCGCCGCGTGGTCTTGACGCGGGTGCCGACCGTCTTGCGGATCTGGCTCAGCTGCTCGGCCTGGTCGGTGCCGGCGACCGACGACTTGGTCGCCAGGTCCTGCAGGTCGGCAAGCGCCTTCTCGTCGCTCTGCCGCGCCCGGTCCGCCTCGTAGCCGCGGGGCACGGTCGGCGGGATCGAACCGAGGCTGTAGGGCAGCCAGTTGAGGACCTGCTCGCTGGCCTGCGAGCCGTCCCGCCAGTACGAGCCGTTGATCGCGGTGACCAGCTCGCCGGTTCCCTGGTTCTCGGAACCCTGCAGCTTCATGTTGTCGAACAGGTAGGTGTTGCCGTCCAGTGACTCGGACTCCAGCGCGTTGCCGACGTCCACGAGCACGATGATCGCCAATTGTTGGGGCATGATTCCGCCTTCGTCGTCGTTCCCGGCCTGTGCCGTCGCCGTGCGGCTGCTACTGACACATCAACGCGGGTGTATCGATGTGCATGACGCTGTTGCTGCCCTCGTACATCTGGAGCTCGAGGCGGTACCGGTAGGCCACACCGGGCGTCAGCCAGCTGGGCACGATGCCCGTCCAGACGTCGAGGTCGAGCTTGTCGCCCTCGCTGGAGTGCTCGCCCGCCGATGCCTCGCCGGGCACCTGTACCGGCGGCTGCGCCGGGGCGGCGGACTGGTCCGCGGGGACGAACGAGATGTTCTTGATCTCGACCGGCGTCTGCAGGTCCACGGCGAGCGCCGACCACGAGACGACCTGGCCGGGCTTGACGACGGTGCACAGGTCCGGCGTTCCCTGATGGGCGCTGTTGTGCGCGCCGTCGTCGATCATGCACAGGTTGCCGTCGAGCAGCGTGCTGGCCGACAGAGCCCCGATGACATCCACCACCGCGACGATGTTCACTTGCGGTTTCATCCTCACTCCTCCTGTTCTCGCACTGCTGGTTGCTAGCCGCGGTCCCGCACCAGGGGGACCTTGCCGACCGCCGTTCGCTCGATCTCGGCCGAGAGCCTGGGCACGAACTTGAGCTGGAAGCTGTAACCGGTCTTCTCGATCGACGCGGGGTTCGCCTCGCCGTGGTTGAACAGCGAGAGCGAGCGCGGCAGGGCGTTCACGAACACCTGCTGGACCCCGTAGGGGCCGAGCGTCGTGTCCGTCCGGTACGTCATGCCGAGTACGTCGTCGACCGAGACGAACAGCGTGATGGTCTTGCCCTCGCGGTTGTTCACGAACTGCACCTCGTGCGCCACCGCGTCCAGGTCCACCGCCTCGACCGCCTTCAGCTCGTCGCGCAGCGAGCCATAGGCCCGCGCGGCCGAGTACTGGCTGTCGTTGATGTGCAGCACATCGCCGGTCCGGCCCGCGAACTCGAACCGCTGGGTCTTCAGGCCGGGACCCTCGGTCCTGGGCCGCCGGATCATCCGGTCGCCCAGCTTCAGGCGAAGGAGCGGTGCTTCGTGCGCGTGCAGCCGGGTGACGACGAGCTCGCCCTCCTCGCCCTCCGCGACCCAGCGCCCGTTCTCATCGACGATCTCGATGAAGTGCAGGCCCGGCACCGCGGACAAGTACGGCGACGCGGCGTCGAGCTGCAGCCCGACGGTCTCCGCCTGGGTGGCGGCGAAGTAGCTGAGGATCGACAGGTTCGGGTACAGCGCCTGCAGCTCGACCCGCTTGCGCTGCGAGAGCACCCCGCTGCCGTACAGGGCGACACGGAAGCTCTCCCTGGACTCCTGGCGCATGCCCGCGCCCAGCTCGCTCAGGATGCCGATGCCGGCGGAGATCCCCATCAGCGCCTTGGGGCCCTTGTACGAGAACATGTGCTCAAGCACGGGGGCCGTCACGGGCCCCGCGCCGACGTAGTTGACGCCCGGCACGTGCTGGAGGACGCCGCCCACCATGGTGCCGCTGCTCCACATCTGGTAGTCGGCCAGCGTGGTGAACAGCCACTTGGGGTCGCTGCCGCGCAGGTGCTCGGCCAGCTGGTAGGCGCCCATGAAGCGCCCGGCGATCTCGTAGGTGTCCTTCAACTCCCGCAGCGCGTAGACGACTTCGAGCGGGCTGCCGCCGCTGGTGCCGCCGCTGGCCACGATCTCGAACTCGCCGCGGGTGAGCGGGACGACCATGCCGGGCCGCGACTCCATGAAGAAGTCACGCTGTACGTCCTTGTCGGACAGCGGGATGCGCTGCCACGCCTCGTACGAATCGGGGGCCTGGAGGGTGCCCGCGCCGCGCAGCCGGTCGCGCCAGAGCGGGTTCAGCAGCACCGTGTTCACCATCTGCTGCAGACGGCGCAGGACGAGCGCTTCCTGGACCTCGTGCGAGACCTCGCTGTACGGCGCCTGGCAGACGCGCTCGCATTCCTGGAGTTTGCTCGCGAACGAGGGAAGTACGGTTACCGCTTCCACCGATTCGGGCCGTAACTCCCAGTCGGGGATCAGCCAATGGGCCAGTTCGGTTGCGCCGCCGGGTGCGGTGGCGGTCGGTGGAACATGTGTGGCCTGTGGAGCGTGCGATGTACTCAACATCCATCCCCTCTAAGCTGTTTCTGTTCCCGGTTCACGCTCAAGGATTTCCTGTCCCGTCGCCTTGATCTCGGAGATCAGCATCCGGAAGTGCCCGTCGGTGACCTGATGGTTCATCATGACCACGCGCAGTGCGGCCACCCCATCGATGTTCACCTTGGAGATGAAGAAGTTTCCCCGGAGTTTGACGCGATTTCGGATGGCGATCTGAAGGCGGTGCACATCCTCCTTCCTGATGTCTGCCGGGTGATATCGGAAGCACAGGATGTTCGCCTCAGGACGGTGCAGCGTCTCGAAGTCGGGATCGGCCCGCAGGATTCCGTGGGCCTCCTCCGTCAACCGGCAGAGATAATCGATCTTCTCCGCGAAAAGCGCCGGTCCGTACATGGCCCAGAGCGTCCACAAGGTCATGATCATAGGGCGCTTCGTGCACTCGAAGTTCTTGCCGCCGCTGTCGTAAGCCGTGTATATGTCCGGCTCCTCGTCGAACACATAGCTGGCCTTCTGCCGGAACGCGGTGCGGCTGGTCTCCTTGTCCCGGTAGAAGAGCATCGTGCAGGGCGCGGGCACAAACATCATTTTGTGCGCGTCCCAGGTCAGGGAATCCGCACGCTCGATTCCCCGCAGCCTTTCGCGGAGCGTGTCCGACACGAGAAGGCTCGCCCCGTGTGCCCCGTCGACATGCAGCCAGAGATTGAATTCCCGGGCCAGTTCCGCCAGTTCGTCGATCGGGTCGAAGGCCCCGACCGACGTACTGCCTGCCGACGCGACCAGGCAGAACACCTTCAGGTTCTGCCGCTCGGCCGCCGCGAGGGCCGGACGTGCGTCGGCCACCGAGATCTGCCCCTGCGGGTTCAGCGGAAGCCGCACGAGCTGCGCCTCGCCGATGCCCATCACGCCGGCCGCGCGAGCGACGCTGTAGTGCACGTCCGCGCCCACCGCGATGGCGGGCCTCGGCTGGCCGCGCACGGCGGAGCCGCCGTGCGCCCAGAATCCGGGCAGCTTCTGGTTCCGGGCCGCGAGCAGCGCGGTGAGATTGGCCAGCGACCCCCCTGACGTGGTCACCATGGTGAATCGAGCCGGGTCGTAGCCGATGAACCGGTTCAGCTCGTCGGCCATGATCCGCTCGACCACGTTGGGCAGCTGGGCCGCCTCGTAGAACGACGCCGGCTGGTTGATCACCGAGCTCACGAAGTCGATGACACCCGCGAGCGGTACGACGCCCGAGAACTGCCGGCCCATGTATCCGGGCGAGTGCACCTGGATGCCGGTCCTGATGTACAGGTCGATGATCCCTGCCAGCTTCTCCTCGTCGAACGCCGCGACGCTCTCGCGCTCCGTCGTCATCAGGCCCCTCGCCGCCTGCGAGAGCAGCGCCGGATCCGTCAGTTCGAGGCCCCTGATGGAGAGATCGGAGAGGTGCTTCTCCAGCTTCGCAAGGGCGGTTTCGGAAGTCTCCCGGAACAGTTGGGCGTCAAACGCTTCGAGCAGTAATCCGCTCCCTTCGGAAGCGGGATTGTTCGGCCGAGATTCCGTCACGAGGGTCTCCTTCAGAAAGTCCCTGTGTTGCCCGACATGACCGTGTGGGGCGTACGCAACCTGCGCAGATTCCAGAGTTTTTGAGCATGCCGACGGGAAAAGGACTTCGATGCCGATGCGGCGGCCTCGGCTGATCAAGCCGGGCAGCGACATCCTTTCCGGCAGCCCGCGTTCAGCGGTGACCGCACGGAACTTCCCCCTCGAAGGAACGGCCTTCTGTGTTACAGAGCGGCGCGGACCCCCCGGTTCTCGCGCCACTCCCGCCCGATCGGCGTCTCCCCCCTCATGCCCCTCATGCCACTCGTGGTTCCCCCCACGTGGAGCAACCGTAGGGCCATATGTTTCGGATCGGTGACTCTTTCAATGGTCTGTCTGAAAACTGTGCGCGTCGTCTGATGTCCTTTCAATTGCTCTTGGCCACAACTGTGTTCACAGGTACCCCACATGTCATGGGGCGTCCTCCATTTTGAGACAAGTGGCCGAACGCCGTGATCCGGTGTGCGTGACACGTTTCCCAGGGCGGGCAAGGGGTGGCGCTTCGATTCGGCGGACGGAACAGGCCAAGGGCGAATGATTTTTGCCATTGTCATGTGACGGTCGGGTTGACCGAACTTCCGAGACGGGGAGCGTCTCATTCTGGGTGGGTGAAATCCTGGCCACGCCAAATCTGCTTACCAATTCAACCGGCCGGTGCTCATGGTTCGCAGCGGGCTCCGAGCCGTCTTGGACGCGACACCGGCGGCACACCGGTCGCGATCAACGGGATACGTCCGATCGCGATCAACGGGATACCGTGCACTGTGGGAATTGCCGATGCCTTGAGGAGTACGTCATGACCCTTCTGACGACCTGGCCGGAGTCCGGCCCCGACACCGTGGTACGCCGCACCACCGACCCCGTGGAGATAGCCGCCGTGCTCGCGCCCGCAGGGGTCCGCTACGAGCAGTGGCCGCTGCGCGCCGAGGTGCCCGAAGACGCCGATTCCGAGACGGTGTTCGCCGGCTACCGCGCCGAGATCGACGAGCTGACGGCGGCGGAGGGCTTCGCCACCGTCGACGTCGTCGGCCTGCGCCCCAGCGAGGACCTGGGACAGCGGCTGCAGGCGAAAGCGGCCCGCAAGAAGTTTCTCAGTGAGCACACGCACGACGATGACGACGAGGTGCGGTTCTTTGTGGCGGGCGCGGGGGCCTTCTACCTGCACATCGGCAGCGAGGTGCACGCGGTGCTGTGCGAGGCGGGCGATCTGCTCGGCGTGCCGCGCGGCACCAAGCACTGGTTCGACATGGGGGCCGCGCCGTCGTTCTCCGTCATCCGCTTCTTCCACGAGGAGGACGGCTGGATCGGCAACTTCACCGGCAGCGACATCGCGCTGAGCTTCCCCGACTTCGACGAACTCATCGCGGGGCGCGTGGCGTTGTGAACGCAGGACCGCCGGTCACCGCACGCGGCTGTCGGGGGGGCTGGGGCGTGGGCCGGGACCGGAAGTA